>JAGTUY010000099.1 GCA_018224455.1 Desulfosarcina sp. | reverse complement strand
TGATGAGTCGGTACTTTTTTTCCGCATGTTATTACCTTTGTGAGCTATCTCGATCTATAATTTGGTGCAATTTCTCACCAAAAAAACAAGCCTGTTCATCGTTAATGCGCTTATATCCTTATCAAATGCTTGCATACAAAAACCGACGCGTAAAAAGAAAAAATTGTGGTATGGATCATGCGTTGAGAGGTTGTAGCAATGAGAATTTTTATGAAAGTGCATTAGCATCAGTTCACCCCATGGCGAGGAGGCTTCGGTGAAAAAGAGTCCGCTTTTTGCAAAGCATGTGACGAATTCCAGTCAGTCGGACTACCGGCGCAATATTTGGTGCAGCTATTACCGTTTTTGCATGGCGAAGGCGGCCAATCGCGATTGCTTTCTTAGCTGCAACATTTGCCCCTACAATGCCAACTTCAATAAAGCAAGTCGCTTCGGATAAGGGTAGCGTCATATTTCGGGGAAGAGGGCCGCCCTTAAAAGCACGACCCCATCCGAATTTTCCGGATTCTCTTTGGGGACCCGTTTACAGTCCGATTGGACCATGATGGGAAAGGCTGTCATGCGTATGAAGCTTAACCTCACCAACTCTCCAGGGCCATAAACATCGTAATCGGTGACCATGCCGATCAACTTGTTGTCATCCGACAAGCCCGTGCCCACGCCTGAACTTTTTTCGTCCCAAAACCGCGCTGAAACCACATCCACATGCCCCGTTTTGCCGTGGTAGTATCCGGTTCCGCCAAATCCTATCGACCGCACGTATTCCCAGACACGTTTTGAAGAAACCCCCTCCAATATGAAATCGGCGGCCATTCCGTTATCTACTACACGAACCTGCGACGATCGTCCCTTTAAGGCTGCTGTTCAGGATCGAGGGCGAAAGAACAAATATGGGGCGGCAGCAGTCCAGATCAGCACCAACGACCATACACGCCCGTTGAGTAGTTCTTCATATGGACGTATCCTTCATATTCGTGCGATTGTGATTTAATTCGATGAATCCAAAAAAAAGACAAGGCCCTGGCCACGCTCGCGGATTGCCGACCTGGTGGGTCTGATATCAGACAACGGCGCTAAGGCTCTGGGCGTCTGCATCCTTTACACCCAACCGGAACAGAGCCCCGGGTGGCTTGAAATCAGACAGCTTAAAGCCCAACTCAGCGATCCGCAATGGAAAGGGGCGGGTTCATCCACCGACCGGCTCGATGGCCTGCTCAGCCAGGCCGAAGCACGATTGAACCAGGATGACCGTCTGATTGCCGCCATCCGCCGTGGCAGGAGCGTGGTCCTGCCCATACTCGGCACCATGCAACATCCGACCGCAAACGACAGCACCGACCCGTCGGGAATGGTGATCATCAACTCACTCAACGCCACGGTGATCCCGTCGACCGCAAGAAACTGACCCACAACGATGTCATCCGTATTGGCAAGCATACCTTCAAATTTCTCGACGAATCCGCCGAACTGGCGGATAAAACGACATAACTGCGCAAGAGCCGGATCCCCGGTGTTGACTACACGGAAGAATGAAACGGTCTGTAGCCGTTTTTTATTTGACAGCAACCCGGGACCCATTTAGCATTGAACAACAAGCCATCGTGACTGGCTTGTTCTGGCCGCCGCTGTCGATGCGGACGTTTCCGGTTCTCGGTTGGTTCTGCAGCAACTGCCATATCTTCGTTCTCGATTGAACTTGTCTCTTCAGTTTTTACCTGCGTCCGTTTCTTAGGCCCGACATCGCTGTCGGTGTGCGGCTGACCCATAACCCTTTTCAACAGGAAAGGAGGGCGCCATGGCAACGTTTCAAATTCTACTGCCCTACAATTATTCCCCCAACGATCAAAAGGCCATCCGGTTTGTCATCGATGCATTTGCCGGGCGAAGGAAAACCAGCGTCACGCTCTTTCATGCCTACACCCCGCTGCCGACCATCGATGTGTCTGCCAGTCCGGAGAATCTGAAGATGAGGAGCGGCATGAATTATCTGGCAGCGGAGCTCAAGGAAAAGGAAGAGGCCCTGAAAGTGGTGGGGGACATGCTGGTGGAGAGCGGATTCGATCGCGACGCCGTCACCTGCGTGTTCAAAAGGCGGGTCAAAAGCGCCGCCGAGGAGATCGTAGACAAGGTCGCCGGCTGCAACGTGCTGGTGCTGAGCCGGGGCGCGGGCAAAGTGACCCATTTTTTCACCCGGAGCATATACGCCCGCGTAGTGACCGCCCTGCGCGGCGTCACCATCTGCGTTGCCACCTGAAAGGAGGATGACATGGCATCTGAAAACAGGATCAACATCGACATCTTCAAGGCCGTGACACGGTCGATCGCCCACAGCGAGGACCTGGACGTGATGACCAACCACCTGGCCCAGCTGCTCACCGCCAGTCTCGACATTAAGGGATGCGCGATTTTCGTGCTCAATGCGGTCACCGAGGAACTGGAGATTCTGGCCAGCTTCGGCCTCTCCGCCAAGTACCTGACCAAGGGGCCGTTGAACACGCCCAAGAGCATCAACGAGACGTTTCAGGGCAACCCGGTGGTGATTTCTGACATCAGCAAAAAGAACAAGAGCCTGCAATACCCGGAAGAAGCGCGCAAAGAGGGCATCGCCGCCATCGTGTCCCTGCCCATCGTTCACCTTGGCGAGGTGGTGGGTGTGCTTCGGTTGTACCATTACGAACCGTGGAAAGTGTCGGCGCAGGATCTGGAGTCGTTGCAGATTCTGGCGGGCATCATCGGCCTGGCGATGACCTATGCCCGGTTCCACAACACGGTTCATGCCATCGCCGAGGTGCTGGGACACACCTTTCAGGTGGAGCTGACGCCGAAGTTGGGGAAACGCTAAAGCTTTCCCAGCCCCTTGAGCACCTTTTCAGGTGTGATGGGCAGGTCTTTGCACCGGTAGCCGGTGGCGTGAAACACCGCCTCGGCAATTGCCGGTGCCGTGGGGGACGCCAACCCCTCGCCGGCTTCCTTGGCGCCCATGGGTCCTTCGGGTTCGAAGGTGTCGATGCACACCGACTCGCCCGGGGGCATGTCCGCGGCGTTAGGCATTTTATAGTCCAGAAAGGTCGTATTCAAGGTTTTCCCACCATCCATGACGAACTGCTCGGAGAGGGCGTAGCCCAGACCCATCTGCACCGATCCCTCCAATTGGCCCTCCACGGCCATGGGGTTGAGCACCGTGCCGCAGTCGTGGGCGGTCCACATCTTCTCCACCTGGATCTGCCCGGTGTCCGTGTCCACGGTGACCTCGGCCACCTGGGCGCCGAAGCTGAAAGCCGGGCTCACCAGCCCCTTTCCCCGGGGGGTGTATGACCCCCTGGCCACCAGCGGTTCACCCCGCTGGGTCTTCTGCACGAAGGCCACCGCCTCGCCGAAGGTCATGCCCCGGTCCGGTTTGCCCGCCGCATAGACCCGTCCGTCGGCAAACTCGATGTCGAAGATCACGTTGAGGTTGTACCGGGCCGAAACGGCGCCGGCCAACCGTTCTTTGATTTTATTGGCCGCGTCCAGGACCGCATTGCCGGCCATGAGGGTCACCCGGCTGCCCCAGGTGCCCAGGTCGGCCTGGGGCGTCATGGCCGTGTCGGCGGCGGTGAGACGGATATCTTCCATCTTGAGCCCCAGGGTTTCGGCGAGAATTTGTTTGAGGACCGTGTCCGACCCCTGGCCGATGTCCGAGGCCATGCTGAGCAGATGAACGGTGCCGTCATCAAAGGCGCGCACTTCGGCGGCCGAAAAGGGGTACTGGGTGTTGAACCAGTTGAAGACGCCGCCGGAGATGAAGCTATAGCAGCCGATGCCCACGCCCCGGCCTGTTTTCAGGTTTTTTCGTTTGCGGGACCAGCCGCTGATGCGCCGCACTTCCTTCAGAGATTCCACGAAGCCGCAGGAACTGATCGTGGCTACCCCGGGCAGTTCGTCGCCGGAGACCATGGCGTTTTTCAGGCGGATCTGGATGGGGTCGATGCCGAGTTCTTCGGCGGCGATGTTCATCTGGGTCTCGGCGGCAAACAGGGTCTGGGGGGCGCCGAAACCCCGCATGGCACTCGCCGGCGGTTTGTTGGTGTAGACGTGCTCGCCCAGGTAGCGGTAGCTGGGGTAGCGGTAGAGCATGGCCCCGAAGTTTCCCGAAAGGAAGGTGGCCGTGGGGCCCATGGCGTTGTAGGCGCCGCCGTCCAGGTAAATGTGCAGGTCCTTGGCCACTAGCGTGCCGTCGTTTTTAAAGCCCACCTTGGAGTGGATGGTCATGGGGTGGCGCCGGCGCCCGAAGGCCAGCTCCTCTTCACGGGTGAGGGTGAACTTCACCGGCCGACCGGTCTTGCGGGCCATGAAGGCGGCACAGAACTCCCAGGGGCGAAGCTCCATCTTGCCGCCGAATCCGCCACCCACGGCGGGTTTGATCACCCGGATGTCGTTTTCGCGCATGTTCATGGTGGATGCCAGCAGGCACTGCACGATATAGGGGGTCTGGGTAGAGGTCCACAGGGTGATGCGGCCGTCCAGGTCGCTCTGGGCCACGCAGGCGCAGGGCTCCATGTAGGCGTGGCTGACGGCGTGCACGGTGAACGTGTCTTCACGCACATAGTCCGATGCGGCAAACCCCGCTTCGATATCACCGTAGGCGATTTTGCGGTCGATGCTGATGTTGGTGGGCGACGTGTCATGGACGACCGGCGCACCTGTGGCCAGTGAGGCATCCACATCGAAGACGCCGGGAAGCTCCTCGTACTCCACGTAAATCTGCTCGATGGCGGCTTGGGCGGTTTCGCGGTCCACGGCGGCTACGGCGGCCACCTCGTCGCCGATGAAGCGCACCTTGTCCATGGCCAGGGCGTACTCGTCCTGCGTGCCGGGGAAGAGGCGCCAGTTGCCATAGGTGACCCGGGGAATATCCTGCCCGGTAATGACGCAGCGAACACCGGGCATGGCCGCTGCCCGGCGAGTGTCGATGCTCAGGATGCGGGCGTGGGGCAGCGGGCTTCTGAGCAGTTTGCCGTAAAGCATCCCGGGCAGCTTGATATCGTCGGCATAAATCGCCTGGCCGGTGGCTTTGGCCCGGCCGTCGGTTCGGGGGACATCCTTGCCGATGAGCGTCTTTGTCTCCATGGGCATGGCTTGGGTTTCCTTATTTGGACGTGGATTTGCGCAAGGCCATCTGCCGGGCGTCGGTCAACGCCCGAATAGCGAGGACGGCGACCATCTTCCATCGGTAAGATGCGCTGGCCCTTACGTCGGTGATGGGCGATGTCTCTTCGGATGCCGTTTGGGCGGCCTGGCGAATCAGGGTGTCGGTCATCCGTTTCCCGATCAGCATCTTTTCCGCTGCCCGTGTACGCATGGGTACCGGCGCGCAGGCGCCGACGATGATTCTCGCATCCGTGCATTGATCGTCATTCAAAACGATCATGGTGCCCACACCCACCGCGGAACAGTCCAGTTTTCCCCGCTGGGAGAGGCTGTGGTAGGCCGTGCCGGACCCGGCAGGGGGAGGCGGCACGCGGACGGCGATGACGATTTCGCCGGTCTCGAGCGCGGTGACGCCCGGGCCCTGGAAAAATTGGTCCAGGGGCATGCTCCGGCCGCCCGAGGGGCCGGCGATGTCCACCGTCGCTCCCATGGCCATCAGGGTAGGGGCATTGTCCGCCGACGGTGAGGCATTGCACAGGTTGCCCACCACGGTGCCCATGTTGCGCACCTGAACGTTGGCGGTGGCGCCGGCCGCTTCGGCCACGGTGGGATAGTGCCGGCGGATGCCTTTATTCGCGGCGACATCCGCCAGCAGGGCGGTGGCGCCGATGGTCAACCCGTTTTTCTTGTCGACGCTGATGGCATCCAGACCCGCAATCCGCTTGAGATTGACGATGCATGTGGGAAACAGCATCCGATGGCGAATCTTGACGATCAGGTCGGTGCCGCCGGCCATGACCCGGGTATCCTTGCCGCCGTTGACCAGGGCGGCCACCGCCTCGTCAACGGTCGTCGGGGCGATATAGTCAAACTGGGCTGCTGGCATGGCCGTTACCTCCCGGTTTTGGATGGGGGATCCATGCGTCGACCGGCCTCGGCGATGGCATCCACGATTTTGTTGTAACCTGTACAGCGGCAGAGGTTGCCGGAGATGGCCGATCGGATCTGGGTGTCACTGGGCAGCGGGTTGGTCTTGAGCAGGTGCAGAGCGGAGAGTTCCATACCGGGGGTGCAGAATCCGCACTGGATGGCTCCTTTCTCGATGAAAGCTTCCTGAATGGGGTGCAGCGTTTCGCCGGAGGGTGCCAGCCCCTCAACGGTGAGGATCCGTCTGCCATCCATTTCAACGGCCAGGGTGAGGCAGGAGCTGACGCTTTTGCCATCTACGATCACCGTGCAGGCGCCGCAATCCCCCGACCCGCAGCCCAATTTAGTACCCGTCAGGTTCAGGTCCTCGCGCAGCACCTCGTTGAGGGTCCGCCAGGCTTCCACGGCTAGGGTATAGGTGTCGCCATTGACGGTCAGGCTGATGTCATGTTTCATGAGTGGCTCCAGAAATAAAATTGGGAATGCGGGAATGGTGAAATCAGGAATTGTCGATCATCAATGGAAAGCGCCGGCAGCAGGCGGTATCTCAATCCCTTAATTCCTAAATACCCAATTCCAGAATTTGGGTTATTGAAGCTATATCATAGCTGTTATGGATTTCGTCAAGACCTAAACCGCAATCCAATACCCCGGACTTGGTTTTTTCGGCCCTGCCGCGAGGAACCGATAACCACCGATCGAATAGCGCCGGATATTTTCGATTTCTTCCCATGACATCCACGATGCCGTGGCTTGACAGGGCTGAGGTGTGTCTTTACCCTTGTTCCTGCGGCATGGAATCGTTGATGATCGGGTACAGAAAGGGAACCATGGCTGCTGAAAAAAAGACCATACGTGCCCTGGGGCTTTGTTCCGGAGGGCTGGACAGTATCTTAAGTGCGCTGGTGTTGCGGGTACAGGGGATCGATGTGCACTGGGTAACCTTCGAAACCCCCTTTTTTTCATCGGCAAAAGCCAGAAAGGCCTCGGCGCATACCGGCATTCCGCTCATGGTGCGCAACATCACCTCGGTATATATCCAGATGATGCGGTCGCCGTCGGTCATCATAGGCAAAAACATGAACCCGTGCATGGACTGCCACTGCCTGATGTTCCGCCTGGCCGGCGAGATCATGACCGAGCAGGGCTTCGATTTCCTTTTTTCCGGTGAAGTGCTGGGGCAGCGGCCCATGAGCCAAACCCGGACCTCCATGCGTTATGTGGAAAAGCACTCAGGATACAGCGGTTCAATCGTCAGGCCGCTTTCCGCCCAACGGCTGCCCGAGACCTTCCCGGAACGTGATGGCCTGGTGGACCGGGAGCGCCTGTTGGGCCTTACCGGGCGGTCCCGAAAACCGCAGTTGCAGCTGGCCAAAAAATTCGGGGTGACCGATTTTCCGGCGCCGGCCGGCGGGTGCCTGCTGACGGACAAGATTTTCAGCCGCCGGCTCAAGGATCTGTTCGACCACCAGGCGACCTGTCCGGAAAAGGACCTCGACCTGCTCAAGTTCGGCCGACACATGCGCCTGGATTCAAAGACTAAAATCGTGGTCGGCCGCACTCAGCAGGACAACGAGCTGATCAACCGCTGCATCGACCCGCAGACGGACAAGGTGTTGAAAGTGGTCGATTTCCCCGGTCCGCTGGTGGTGATTCCCGGCGGCGGCAGCGAACCCATGGCATTGCTGGCCGCCGGTATCTGTGCCGGCTACAGCAACGCGCCGAAGCATACCCCGGTGGCGGTAAATGTGCATGCGGGCGGTCATTGCCGGCAGGTGACGGTATTGGGGATACCACCTGCCGAGAACAAGAAATTTTTGATATAAAACTTGGCGTGTCTTTCGGCCCCAATTTAATCTTTGATCAAAACAGTCTTCGCTCTCGGTAAGATTGCCATTGTCGATTGATCCTTGACCACCGCAGCAGATTTATCCTACTTTGGATGTGTTGAGGCTAAGGCATATAAACCGTCCAGGCCAAGATAGGGTAAAAATTTTGAAATTAAGATTTGAGCTTATTTTCAGAGACCGGGTCGGAATTGTTGCCGACATTTCCGTTTTGATTGCCCAGCAGGGGTTGAACATCGTCTCCATGGAGATTGTCAGGGAGGCAGACAAAGCCAAGGTCTATGTGGAGGCCGAGAACGGGGTGAAGAACTCACACCGGCGGGAAATGTTCCAGATTCTGGGCAGGATTCCAGACCTGATTGAAAGCAGGTTTATCGATACGCTTCCCCAAGAGGAGCGGGAAAAGCGGTTCCGGGTCGTGTTGGATAATATCAGCGACGGCGTGGTCTCGATTGGGAAGGACGGCCAAGTGACCACCATCAATAAAATAGCCCTGAAGGCCTTAAACCGGCAAGCTCGGGAGGTATTGGGCAGTGACGTGAGGACGCTGAATCTTCCTGACCACACCATCCTCGAATGTCTCCAGGGCAAAACGTTTAACAACGCAAAAAAAGATCTCATCACCGAAAAGGGGCGTTTCCAGTATCTGGCCACTAGCAGACCCATCAAGGATTCTGCCGGACACATCATCGGCGCCGTTGAAATCGCCAAGGATGTTCAGGAAATTAAAAAACTAGCCCAATCCATTACAACCCCCAGCGACATTGTTTTAAGTGACATTATTGGTCGCCATCCGGCAATCATAGCAGCCATCACATTTGCTAAAAAAATCGCCGAAACCGATTCCATCATTTCCATCAGGGGTGCAAGTGGCACGGGCAAAGAGTTGTTCGCCCGCGCCATTCATTCTGCAAGCGGTCGAAAAGGTTCTTTTGTCCCAATCAACTGCGCGGCTATAGCCGAACAACTTTTGGAGAGCGAACTGTTCGGATATGCCAGGGGCGCTTTTTCCGGCGGCCGAAAAGAGGGCAAGCCGGGACTGTTTGAAATCGCCAAAGACGGGACGATCTTTCTGGATGAAATCGCCGAAATGCCGCTGAGTTGCCAAGCAAAAATTTTACGGGTGATCCAAGACAAATGCGTCCGCAGAGTCGGCGGTTCGGCAGAGATTAAGATTGACACCCGAATCGTTACTGCAACCAATCGTAATCTTGAGCAACGGGTCGAGCGCAAAGCGTTCCGTCAAGATCTGTACTACCGTATCAATGTTCTACCCATTCATATTCCTCCCTTGCGAGAACGAAGTGACGACATTCCGCTTTTGGTTGATCATTTTTTGTTTCAACTTGCTTCAAAATTAGGTGAACAAATCCAAGTCGTTTCCCCTGAAGGTATGGATAAGTTGTTGCGACACGACTGGCCAGGAAATGTAAGGGAGCTAAAAAACGTCGTCGAACGGGCCGCCATCTTGTGCGACGGCAAGCAGATTCATGTTAATTGCATATTGTTCAGCCACGAAATCGGGCATGCAACAAAGCCGGCGTTCAGTCAACCCGTCAACGCTATGCCGGGAGTACGATCACTCAAGGAAGCCGTGGCAGATTTTGAAGCCCGGATTATCAACGATACGTTGGCCGCATCCAAGAGCATTCGGGGCGCTGCCAAACATCTGAAGGTATCTCATACCGCTTTACTCAATAAGCTGAAAAAGTATAATATCACAATGGCAACAAAACGGACCATTGGTAATAAAACCTTCCAAAAAGATATTCTAATTTAAATTAAATAGATAGGTCTACTTCAACCTAAATTTGGTATGATTTGTTACCATTTCGAAAATCATCAGCTTGAAAGCCTCCTTAATTTTGTGCAGCAAGGCGATGAATTGCCTTAAAAGAAGGACTTAGCCAAGTAGATCGTAATAAGTAATTGTATCAATATATTGAATTTATAGCCAGCTTTACAACGCTATGTGAATGCTGTCCATTTCTTGAATTTTTTCAATTTCTTTCTTGATCGATAACTTTGGCAGGCATCCTGCAAAATCGATCGTTGACGCTTGTTCACCACCCAATGCAGCCCGCCCGGCCAACTGATTAAAAAATAAGCATTTGTAATCAGGTAGGTCAATCTGCACCTCATCGGACGTTCCATAAATTGATAACCCCAAAAACAGAGGAGAAGCCCATGATTGTTGGAATTCTAAAGGAAATCAAGGCAGAGGAGAACCGTGTGTGTATGACCCCGGCAGGAGTGGAGGTCATGAAGGCCAATGACCATTCAGTGCTTGTTGAAAAGGATGCCGGTAACGGCAGCGGCTTCGATGATGCCATGTACACCAAAGCCGGGGCAGAAATAGTAGATACGCCCAAAGCGATTTTTGATCGTTCCGACATGGTCATGCACGTCAAGGAGCCGCTGCCGTCAGAATACGAGCTGATCCGGGAAGGGCAGATCGTCTTCACCTACCTGCATCTGGCGGCGGCTGAAGAATTGACCCGCGCACTGATCAAAAGCAAAGCGGTTTGTATCGCCTATGAAACCATTCAAAAGCCCGACCGTTCGCTACCCCTGCTCACCCCCATGAGCGAAGTGGCCGGACGCATGGCCATCCAGCAGGGGGCCAAGTACCTTGAGATGGCCCAGGGTGGTCACGGGGTGTTGCTGGGCGGGGTGCCGGGCGTGGATCCAGGCAACGTGGTCGTGATCGGCGGTGGTGTCGTCGGCGTAAACGCGGCCAAGATGGCATGTGGTCTGGGCGCCAAGGTATACATTTTAGACATGAATCTCGATCGGCTGCGTTACCTGAGCGATGTGATGCCTGCCAATTGCTTTCTTTTGTACTCCAGTCCGGCAGCGCTCAGGGAACTGATCAAGACAGCCGACGTTGTCGTCGGCGCGGTGCTGGTGACCGGAGCGAAGGCACCCAGACTGGTCACTCGAGAAATGCTCAAAACCATGAAGCCGGGTTCGGTCTTGGTGGACGTGGCCATCGACCAGGGGGGCTGTTTCGAAACCTCCAAGGCCACCACCCACGGCGATCCCATCTACGTGGTTGACGGCGTGGTCCACTACTGCGTGGCCAACATGCCCGGAGCCGTGCCGCGCACGTCCACCATGGCCCTGACCAATGCCACCCTGCCTTACGCCGTGGAAATCGCCAACAAGGGTTGGAAAGCGGCCATGCAGGAAAGCAACGAAATCAAGCTGGGAGCCAACGTGATTGACGGCAAGGTGACTTATAGGGCCGTGGCCGAGGCGTTTGGTTTGGAATACGCTGCTGTTGACAACCTGCTTTAACGCAGCTGAGTCACAACGCCTGGTGCCCCCAACGCCGGGTATCACGCGTATCTTTTGGGGGAAGTACGCCAACCTAATTCGTTTCACAGCTGAGATATTAACTCCAAGGAGGAATCGTCAATGTCACCAATCAAAAAATATTTTATTGCAGTGGCGGTTATGATTGCCCTCATCGGGTCGGGATCCGCCGCTGCCGATGTGAAAGTTGGATTTCTCGCCGGATTCACAGGCCCGCTTAAAAGTTTGGCGCCGGGCATGTACCAAGGTGCCAAACTTGCGGCCAAGCATGTGAATGATCAGGGCGGCATTTTAGACGGGCAACCAATGATCATGCCGAGCGGGGATTCGACCTGCTCGGATGTCACCGCGGCTGTGGATGCCGCCATCCACCTCGTTCAGGATGAAAAAGTGTTGGCCATTGTCGGACCGCTGTGTTCGGGTGCGGCAATCGCCATGTATAAAAATGTGACGATCCCCGCGGGCATCACCGTGGTGTCCCCATCCGCAACCGCTCCGGCGATCACAACGCTCGATGACGATGATCTGGTGTTTCGCACTTCGCCTTCCGATGTTTACCAGGGCGGCATCATGGCACGCTTGTTACTATCCAAGGGGATCAAGCATATTGCCATTACCCACGTAGACAATGATTGGGGGAAGGGCATTTCCGCCGAACTTGCCAGCGCTTTCGAAGCTGCCGGTGGTAAAGTAGCCGGGAATGTGGCCCACGAAGAGGGAAAAACGGACTACCGTGATGTTGTCCGCACACTGTCAGCCTCGGGCGTCGACACATTGGTCGTGCTGGCATACGCAAATGGCTCCGGTCAGACGATACTTCGCCAGGCGGTGGAGAGCGGTGCCTTCGACCAGTTTGTCGGTGGAGACGGGATGGCCAGCAATACCCTTATCGCAGCCATCGGCAGTGACAAGCTCAGGGGGATGATCGTCACCAAGCCGGGTGCCCCGGATAGCACGGGAGCGCGAGTTTTCAACAAATATGCCTGGGGCAGCAATCTGAACCCGGCGGGGGCGTTTGTCGCGCAATCCTATGATGCCGCGTTTCTGCTTGCCTTGGCCATCGAAAAAAACGGCAGGGCGGATCGTGCCGGGATAGCCCAGGCTCTGCGAAGTGTAGCGGCGCCGCCTGGTGAGGTCATTCTGCCGGGTGAGTGGGCCAAAGCCAAAGCATTGATCAAGGCGGGTAAAGCGATCAACTATGAGGGCGCCACCGGCTCTCTCGATTTTGACGAGGCCGGTGATGTGTCCGGGGTGATTATTGAAATGGGCGTTAATGTCAGAGAAGGCTCATTCATTGAATTTGGCCAGATAAATTAACCGGAGACGAAAATCGTGTAAAACGCCATTAAATTTCATTTTTGTAAAGGAGGACCCATGACGGATACAATGTTGATAGGCATTGACGGTAGTAAAGCCGGCGAACATGCTGTAAATTTTGCCGTCTCACAAGCCAAGGCCGGCGATACAAGTCTGGTTCTCGCCTATGTGGTTGAGTGGTCACCGTATACGTTTAACACCCCTGAAGAAAACGAACAACGGCACTTGCGTCGCAAAGAAGAGATCAAAACCGCCAGGGAGAGAGTGCTGGACCCGGTGCTGAAGTCTCTCGAAAGCCAGGGCATCGAGGCGCTCGGCGTTGTCCGCCATGGTCAAGTGGCCGATGTCTTGCTCCAAATCGCCAAAGCGCATGGGGCCGGACAAATTGTTGTCGGCCGGATCGGCCATTCGGGGATCAAATCCTTGCTTTTCGGGAGTGTGGGCAGGAAGCTGATACAGCTTGCCCACATCCCGGTGACCATCGTCCCCTAGCGACATCGTAATCGCCTTTTCTCATGGGTATTTCTGCACATGAGGGTGCGAGGGTTCACAACAGGCCTTGACCGATGTTGCTTTTCAAGAAAACTGCCATGGCTTTTTGTAATACTTATCCGACAACCTGAAAAGGGAGTTATCATTATGAAATATATAGCCATTTCGATTTTACTAACGGTGTTTGTCCTGTGTCCACCCGCGGCGGCATTCGCTCAGGACGCCGGGGGAGGTATCGATCAGAAGATCGGTGAAATCTTCGGCACCGTGTTTGGTCCATTTGTTTCGTTTATCTTTTACTCTGTAACGATCAATGGGGTGAGTTTTCCACTGATCGTCGCTTGGTTGATCCTGTGTGCGCTAATCCTGACGGTATACATGGGGTTTGTCCAGTTTACGGGTATCCGGCATTCCATCGACCTGCTTCGCGGTGTCTATTCAAATCCTGAAGACGCCGGTGAAGTGTCCCACTTTCAGGCGCTGGCCACCGCCTTGTCCGGCACGGTGGGGCTGGGAAACATCGCCGGTGTCGCGGTTGCGGTCAGCTTGGGAGGACCCGGCGCCACCTTCTGGATGATCGTTGCAGGACTTGCCGGTATGGCATCGAAGTTTACTGAGTGCACGCTGGGCGTCAAATATCGTGAAGAGTTCCCCGACGGACATGTTTCCGGCGGCCCGATGTATTATCTGAGCAAGGGGTTGGCGGAAAAAGGCAAGCCGGGTCTTGGCAAGTTGCTGGCAGTGCTGTTCGCCATCATGTGTATCTTCGGCTCATTTGGCGGCGGTAATATGTTTCAGGGGAACCAGGCCCATCAAATGATTGCCAATACCTTCGGGATATTTACCGATACCGGCTGGTTGTTCGGGCTTATCCTGGCCGTTATCGTCGGTGCTGTTATTATTGGCGGCATCAAATCCATTGCTAAGGTAACAGAAAAAATTGTACCACTGATGGCTATCTTGTATGTGGGTACCGCCCTGGTAATCCTAATAGCGAACTTCACCAAAATACCAACCGCATTTGGACTCGTCGTTCAAGGCGCTTTCGCGCCCGAGGCCATTGGTGGGGGGATCGTCGGTGTGCTGATTCAGGGCTTGAAGCGTGCCGCGTTCTCAAACGAAGCCGGCATCGGCTCGGCAGCCATCGCGCACTCAGCCGTCCGCACCAACGAACCGCTCACAGAAGGGTATGTGGCCCTTCTGGAACCGTTCATCGATACGGTCGTGATCTGTACCATGACCGCCCTGGTCATTGTCATTACCGGCGCCTACGCCGACGCAGGGGGAATGACCGGTGTGGCCTTGACCTCGGCCGCGTTCCAGTCCGTGTTTCCCTGGTTTGGCGTCGTACTCGCCGTTGCCGTGCTTTTATTCGCTTTTTCCACCATGATCTCCTGGTCTTACTATGGCTTGAAATGCTGGACCTATTTGTTCGGGGAAAGCCGAATTTCGGAGTTGACCTTTAAATTGATTTTCTGTGTGTTTGTCGTTATCGGATGCAGCATGAGTCTGGGACCGGTGATTGATTTTTCAGATGCAGCGATTTTTGCCATGTCCCTTGGCAATGTGCTCGGCTTGTATCTGTTGATGGGAACCGTGAAAAAGGATCTGAAAGACTATCAGGCGCGAATAAAATCCGGAGAGATCCAGCGCTATAAATAAACAGGCTTTTCGATTATTTAACAGATGCCTGCGTGGTGTGCAGGTGGGGTCTGGTTGGATTCGATTTCCAACCGTGCTGTTGAAACCCCAAAGCGACAGTCCATCGGTTTTTCCCTAAGGCAATGGACCTTCTCAACCAGGATGGGATTGAATGGAGGAGACAATCATGAATAAAATCGAGAGTTTTAAAAATTCAGTGTTGCCGGTTTCTTTTGAAGATACAGCCATTGCCTTTCAACATAAATCGGACCGGGATCTCCTATTGGCTTATTTAATATTTGTACTGACCAAAAATCCCTTTCTGGTTAAATTCCTTTCACAAGCTGCAAAACTTACCCTATCGATGGGTCTGCCCGTCAAACCGATAATCAAAGCCACCGTATTTAAGCAGTTTTGCGGTGGTGAGAAGAAAGAAGAGTATTCAAAAGTAATAGCCAATCTTGGCAAGGCGGGCATAGGCACCATATTGGACTATTCGGTTGAAGGAACTGAAGACGAAGCCGGCTTTGAAGGTACGAAGAAAGAATTGTTAAATATTATTGAGCAGTCCAAATCAAACCCCAATATTCCGTGTACCTGCATGAAAATAACCGCAATCGGTTCACTTGAATTACTTGAAAAAATCACCGCCAAGGATAGTCTTTCAAAAGATGAGCAGCGAGAATGGCTCCAGCTTCAAAGCCGGCTTGATGCTATATGTAAAGCAGCTCACCAAGCAAATAAACCTGTCTATATCGATGCAGAGGAAAGCTGGATCCAGGCAGGCATAGACGCTATGGCCGAAAAAATGATGTCGACATACAACAAGGATAAAGCAATCGTTTTTACTACCTTGCAGCTGTACCGATGGGACCGTATTGATTATTTTAGGCGGTTGATCAAACAAGCCCGAACGGGGTCTTATAAATTGGGCATAAAAATCGTGCGCGGTGCCTATCTTGAAAAAGAGAGAGAAAGAGCAAGTCTTTTAGGGTATAAATCCCCCATAAATTCGTCTAAATTAGAAACGGACAAAGAATATAATGAAGCAATAGGACTATGTATAGAGAATATTGACGTCGTGGAAATTTGTGCCGGAACCCATAATGAGAACAGCTGCAAACTGCTGGTTCATTATATGACCGAAAAAAAACTTGCCAATAACCACCCGCATATCTATTTTTCTCAGCTTTATGGTATGAGCGATAATATCAGCTTTAACCTCGCCAGTGCCGGATACAACGTAAGTAAATACCTTCCCTTTGGGCCGGTGGAGTCAACCTTGCCCTATTTGGCCAGACGAGCAGAAGAAAACACTGCAATTGCCGGACAGATGAGTAAAGAACTTGAGACGATCGCTAAGGAACTAAGACGCAGAAAGCAAGCTCAATAATTGTTGGTGGGGGTTCAAAGCAGGTCGGCTGCTCGGTTGCAATGATACGACTCAGATCATCCCTTTTTTCCGGTAGGGCCTGACCAGAGTGGTGTCTGTAGCACTTACAAAAAGACTCCCTTTTTCAGTCATCAAGCTCATGTTTGGCCCGCAATTGACCGCAGGCGGCACCGATGTCCCGGCCCTTGCTGTGGCGGACCATCACCGTGTCATGATGCTCGGCCAACAATTCCTGGAACCGGCTGATCCGGGAGGGGTCCGGTCGCTTGAAGTCGCTGCCCGGGTGCTCGTTGAAGGTTATCAGGTTGATCTTGGCCCTGATGGGTCGCAGCAGTTTGACCAATCGTTCGGCGTCGGCCGTGCTGTCGTTGACGCCTTTCATCAGGATATATTCG
>JAGTUY010000098.1 GCA_018224455.1 Desulfosarcina sp. | reverse complement strand
TTTTTTTTGCAGCCGTTGAACGCTGAACCCTGATCACGGAGCGCAACGTGAACGATCCCTTTTGTGAAATCTCTTTTTCCGAAAAGGTCAGAATCTTCTCTTTAGATTACCTGAAATGCTGCATCTATATTTCCAACCGCCAGACGCCCAATCATGTATTTACCAAAAAACTGTATTCCAAGCTGATCAGCACCTCCCAGGTGCTGGAAGACTTCCTCGACTTCCACGGGGCCAAGAACAGCGAGGACTGGTACCTCTACCGGGAGTTGTGTGCCACCGTCAGGCACCTGAGTCTTGGGGCATACTGCCAGAAGCATATTTTAAACCGACTGATATTCTACGATCTTCCGGATACCGAGGTGTTCCGTGAACAGGGGGAAAAAACCCTTACCTTCTTGAATGATGCCCTGCGGAACCTGGCCCCCGTGATTATTGACGAGGCATCGCGGCTGAACATCACTATGCCGGCGGACACCTTCGGGTCAGAGGACTTTCCCGGCATCACCACCGGTGAGATGCTCAAATACGACATCGACGATGATGCCAAGGATGTTCAAAAGCGAAACATCGTAAAAATTGCCAGCGAGTTTCTTTCCATCGCTGCAAGTTTTGACCCGATGGGGTTTTACGAGCCATACGGAAATGACGAGATCGCTGCCCTGGTGCCCGAGACGGTGAACGAGGTGCAGATCCGCCGTTTCGAGATGTTGGTGCACAACCTTCAGTCTTCATTCGACACCTATGTGATTCACGGGGGATTCCGGTTCGGTGACCGCAAGCTCAAGTCTCTGAGAAGTTATTTCTCTATTGTCTTTCATTTGCTGCAGATGATGGGGCGCCTGCTTCATTTTTACGAACGACACCTTCACGAAGCCGGCTATAAAAACATCTATAAACGGGTTCAGGATAAACTGGCGTCCCTGGTGGATCCGGTAATCCTGCTGGACCGGACCATCAATTACGGCCTATACTACGCCTGCCAGTACCTCAACTCCGGCAAGAAACTGGCGCGTGAAATTCTCAACGAAAACATCGAGCGTTCTGCCATTACCGTGGGGATTCCGGTCAAGCTGGGATTTCACAGCCGGCCCAGTCTCTTGGTGGCCAAGATCGTTCAGCATTTCGGGGGACAGGTTGAACTGGTGGTGGGTCAAGACCGTTTCGATGCAAGCAGTGTTCTGGACATTCAATGGGCGGGCGGAAAAATTCAAAAGGAGAAGATAACCGAGGTGACTTTCGAGGGAGACACCCGTGCATTGGCTGCCATTCAGATCCTGGCCGGCGTCAATTACGGGGAAGACACCATGGGGAAGGGCGTGCCGCTGCCCAGCGAATTGAGCTACCTGAAATGATCTGTGCCGTCATTGTTGCCGGCGGAAGCGGTTCCCGCATGAAGGCAGCGGTGAGAAAACAATATCTCAACCTGGGCGGGGTGCCCATTGTCGCCCATACGCTGCTGGCCTTTGACCGTCACCCCGATCTGGACAGGATCGTTCTAGTGGTTCCGGAAGATGACCTAAAACGCTGCCGGGCTGATCTGTTGGCGCCGCTTTCCCTGGCGCATGACGTTCAGATGGTGGCCGGTGGGCGTCGGCGACAGGACTCGGTATTCAACGGGCTGAGGGCCGTCGGTGTTCCCGACGGCACCGTCATGATCCACGACGGCGTCCGGCCCTTCGTGCGTGTGTCTCTCATGAATGCCTGCCTTGCCGGCGTCAAGGATACCGGTGGATGCATTCCGGCGATACCGGCTACCGACACCTTAAAGCAGGTGAATGCCGACGGGGTGATCGTCGGAACGCTGAACCGACAGCAGGTCCGTCTTGCCCAGACGCCTCAAACCTTTTTCCTCGACTTGATTCGAGGTGCCCACCAGTTGGCCGCTCAGCGCGGGTTCACCGCCACCGACGACGCTTCCATTGCCGAATTTGCCGGAGAGCGGGTGACCGTGGTGCCCGGTGACCCGGACAATATCAAGATCACCACGTCGGCGGATCTGATGATTGCCAATGGCATATTCGCCAGATGGCACGCAAATGCCCCCGGACAGCCGGATTAACAAGGCCTCGCGCACCCCATCAGGCGGGAAATGGACCGCTGGCAATGATTCTTTCGATCAACCCGGCGAGCTTTTCGGGGTCGTGGCGGATGATGTCTCCCGATGTTTCGAGAAGGTCTTCCAGAAATAGCTCGCAACCGGTTTCCGGGCAGCCGAGGTTCACAAAGTCGGCCTTCTGTTTGCGATAAAGGCTCAGCAGGCGGTCATCCGGTCGTCGCGTGTTGACGATGGCGCCGCTGATTTTACGGCCGGTGAAACCGTCGATGGTAGAAATGAAATCGCTTGCCTGAAAGTGGTTCGTTTCGCCAAATTTGGTCATGATGTTGACCACGTGATAAATGGGCGCAGACACGTCGCTGAGCTTTTCCCGCAGGCCGGGAACGATGAGGTTGGGGATGATGCTGGTAAACAGGTCGCCCGGCCCCAGAATGATGATGTCGGCATCGGCGATCGCCTCCAGAACCGGCGGATACACGGTGATCGCGTCACTGTGGTGGGGGACCAGGTAAACATCCCGGATGGTTTCGCGCTGATGGCCGCGAGGGGTGTCGATGGCGCTTTCACCGTAAATCCGGCTGCCGTCGGTCAACTCCGCCACCAGGGTGGCCCGGTCGATGGTGACCGGCAGGATTTCACCCTTGGCATCCAGGATTTCGGCCAGGGCCTGCACGCCGGCGGGAAAGCTGCCGGTGTAGCGGGAGAGCATGGTCAAGAGCATGTTGCCGGCATTGTGCCCCTTGAGGCGCCTGTCCTTGTTGAACCGCTTTTGAAAGATGACCCGGGCGGCATCCTGGTGGGGAGAAAGGGCCAGGATGCACTTGAGGATGTCACCGGGAGGCAGGGTGCCCAATTCATCGCGTAGCCGTCCGGTGCTGCCTCCGCTGTCCATCATTGAAACGACGGCGCTGATGCGGATATCTTTCAGATTTCTAAGGCCGGACAACAGGGCATACTGGCCGCTGCCGCCGCCGATGGTGACCACATGAACCATTTTCCTATTCGATTTTGATCGTTTGCCCGTCACGGGTTCCCCCTGTATCTGCGTTCTGGTTCTGCGGACTCGTTTTATCCTTGTAATCCAAAAACTTATTCTTGAATCCATCGCGGCGGGTGATGCCCCTGGCGATGATCAACCGACGGCCGCTTTCCGTTCCGTCCGCCATAACCCGGGTGTCATGTCCGAGGCCCCTTCTCGAAAATGAACGGACATGGGGATAGCGATGGGCCAGGTAGCGGCTCAGGGCCTGGTCCTCGATACGAGCCGGCAGATGGGTGTCAACGCCCCGGGACCCCGCTGCGGATGCCTGCTGCAAGGTGGTTTTGAATCCTTCGATGATGCCGACGGCAAAATCGGTTTTGCGGTATCGATTCAGACCTTTGTTGCGTCGATAATCCGCCCAGGCATCGTCGATATGGCGGCATACGGCAGCGTGGATATAATCGGCGATCCAGACATTTTTCCGGGTGCCGCTGATCTCCAGCACGCGTCCCATCCTTCCCTTTTCGAGCACCCATGCCTGAATCCACATGCCCTGGACGAAGTAATAATCCTGAAGCAGATGGGCCAGATGATAGGCTTCCCGAAAATGTCTGAGGCGGGGTACTCCCAAAAAAATGCTCTGATAATCCTGATCAGCGCCTCGTGCGATCAGGTCTACGTTATGGCGCGAAATCAGCTCGTGGGCTTTGC
>JAGTUY010000097.1 GCA_018224455.1 Desulfosarcina sp. | reverse complement strand
GCAGAAGATGCACTTTTCCGCCCGGCCGGTCTTCCAGTTGAAATAGACTTTCTTGTACGGGCAGCCCGATACGCAGTAGCGCCATCCCCGGCAGCGCTCCTGGTCCACCAGGACGATGCCGTCCTCGTCGCGTTTGTACAAGGCGCCGGACGGACAGGAGGCCACGCAGGCCGGGTTGAGACAGTGTTCACACAAGCGCGGCAGCCAGAACATGAACACGTTGCGAAACTGCAGGTAGGTCGCAATCTCTAAATTTTTAAAATTGGCGTCGCCGGCGCCGGTTTCGCCCAGGCCGGCCAGATCATCCTCCCAGTTGGGACCCCACTTGAGGTTGATCGGTTTGCCGGTCAGGCGCGAATGGGGACGCACGGATGGCTGGTGCTTGCGTTTGGGGCTATCGATCAGCCGGGCATAGTCGTAATTCCACGGTTCGTAGTAGTCGTCGATGACCGGCAGATCGGGATTGTGAAAGATGTTGAGGCCCTTGTGCAGGCGGCCGCCGGCCTTCAGTTTCAGTGTGTCGCCATTGGGTTGCCAGCCGCCTTTATAAAGCTCTTGATTTT
Source organism: Desulfosarcina sp. (assembly GCA_018224455.1). Lineage (GTDB taxonomy): Bacteria > Desulfobacterota > Desulfobacteria > Desulfobacterales > Desulfosarcinaceae > Desulfosarcina. The sequence goes on along the minus strand of JAGTUY010000097.1, from coordinate 2,571 downwards.
CCCATTTTTTTGGATAGCCGATGCCGGGTTTGCATTCGACATTGTTGAACCACATGTATTCGGCACCGTCGCGATTGGTCCACACGTTCTTGCACGGGATGCTGCAGGTATGGCAGCCGATGCACTTGTCCAGGTTCAAGACCATGGCGTATTGGGCTTTAATCTTCATACCAGTCCACCTCCCCGGCTTTGCGCACGATGATCGTTTCGTCGCGCTGGGACCCGATGGGGCCGTAATAGTTGAACCCATAGCTGAGCTGCGCATAGCCGCCGATCATATGGGTGGGCTTGACGATGATGCGGGTCACGCTGTTGTGGGTGCCGCCGCGTCGGCCGGACAGCTTCGATCCCGGCGTGTTGATCAGCCGTTCCTGGGCATGATACATGAACGCCTTGCCCGTCGGGATGCGCGGGCTGACCACCGCCTTGGCCATGACCACCCCGTTGGCGTTGAAGCACTCCAGCCAGTCGTTGTCCCTGACCGCTATCTTCAAGGCATCCTCATCGTTGATCCAGATCGCTTCGCCGCCGCGAAACAGGGTCAGCATGGTCAGGGTGTCCGAATAGGTGCTGTGAATCGACCATTTGGAGTGGGGCGTCAGGTAACCCAGCTCGATCTCCCGTTCCGGCTCGCGGCGCACCTGGATGGATGCGGCGGCCAGCATATCCAGCGGCGGCCGGTAAAGGGGTAGGTGTTCGCCAAAATCCAGCATCCATGGGTGGTCCTGATAAAACTGGGCCCGGCCCGTGAGCGTCCGGAAAGGGATCTTTTCCTCGATGTTGATCACGAAGGGCGAATAGCGTCGCTCCTCGGATTCGATGCCGCTCCAGACGGGCGAGGTGATGATCTTGCGCGGCTGGGCGGTCAGGTCATCGAAGCGAAAGCGCTCACCCTGACGGCGCAGGCTCAGGTGCTGCAGCGACAGGCCGGTGCGTTTTTCCAACCCGATCCAGGCTTTGACCGCCGTCTCGCCATTGGTCTCCGGTGCCAGCATCAGGATGGTTTCTGCCGCCTGTTTGGCGGTTTGCATCACCGGCTGTCCTTGACTGACGCCCGCTTCGACGACCGTGCCCAATGAGGCTTTCAAGGCCTCGACCTCCTCTTGCGCTTTCCACATGACCCCCTTGGAACCCACGCCCGCCGAGGCGGCCAGGGGGCCCAGGGCGGTCATTTTGCGATAGACCGCCGGGTAATCGCGGGTCACCACCGCCAGGCTGGGCATCGTTTGGCCCGGCTGCGGTTCGCATTCACCCTTGCGCCAGTCCCTGACGTCCGGCTGGGCGATTTCGCCGGGGCTGTCATGCATCAGGGGCGTGGCCACCAGATCTTTGACCGGCCCCAGGTGGTCGACCGCCATTTGCGAGAATTTTTCGGCGATGGTTTTGAACTGTTCCCAGTTGGTGCGGGTCTCCCAGGGTGGGTCGATGGCCGGGTTGAACGGGTGGATAAACGGGTGCATGTCGGTGGTATTCAGGTCGTGCATCTCGTACCAGCCAGCTGCCGGCAGGGCGATGTCGGCGTACATGGCGCTGGTGGACATGCGCAGCTCCAGGGTGACCAGCAGGTCCAGTTTGCCTTCCGGGGCCGGATCGCGCCACTTGATCTCTTCCGGGCGCAAGTCGCTGTCCGTGCCCAGCACGGCGTTGTCCACGCCCAGCAGGTGCTTGAGGAAATACTCATGGCCTTTGCCGCTGGCGCCCAGCAGGTTGGCCCGCCACAGGAACAGCACGCGCGGGAAATTGGCCGGGTTGTCCGGATCTTCCACGGCAAAGTGCAGTTCGCCCTTTTTCAGTTTGTCGACCGCAAAGGCCACGATCTGCTCGTCTGAGGAGGCACCGTTGGCCACGGCCTCGCGCACCAGTTCGATGGGGTTCTGATCGAACTGCGGGTACGAGGGCAGCCATCCCAGGCGGGCGGCGATCACGTTGTAATCGGCCATGTGCTGCAGGGGCTTTTTTTCGGCCAACGGCGAAAGCACGGTTTCGGGCCGCAGCGAGTCGTAGCGCCACTGGTCGCTGGCGAAATAGTAAAACGAGGTGCCGTTTTGCAGGCGCGGCGGCCGTTGCCAGTCCAGACCGAAGGCCACCTGGGACCAGGCCGCCTGGGGGCGAACCTTCTCCTGGCCGACATAGTGCGCCCAACCGCCGCCGTTGACCCCCTGACAGCCACACAGGGTGGTCAGGTTGATGATGGTGCGGTAGATCATGTCGCTGTGATACCAGTGGTTGGTGCCGGCGCCTAAAAAGATCATGGATTTGCCGCGGGTTTTTTCGGCATTGTCGGCGAACTCGCGCGCCACCCGGATGACATCGTCTGCCGGCACGCCGGTGATGGCTTCCTGCCAGGCGGGCGTGTAGGGTCTGGGATCGGTGTAGTCAATTGGATAGCCTGGTGGATAGCCTGGTGGATAGTCTGGTGGATAGTTTGGCGGATCGTCCCCAAGGGAGGAAGACAACGCCTGTTTGGGCAATATGCCCAGTTGGGCGGTCATCAGGTCGAGGACCGTGACCACGCGCCGTTCGCCCGCGGCGGTGGCGACCGTTTTGAAAGGCACCAGGCCTTTGTGGGTT
>JAGTUY010000096.1 GCA_018224455.1 Desulfosarcina sp. | reverse complement strand
TGCCGCCCTTCAGCGCCACGAGTCGCAGCGGTACGACCGCCATCCCGGCACTCAGCAGGCGGGCCATGACCTTGTTGGCATTGGCGCGATGTTTGGCGATGTCCACCCCGCTATGTCCCCCCTTCATGCCTTGGGCCGACACGCTCAGCAAGTCATAGTCCCCGTCGAGAATCTTGAGATCCAATGGTCGGTTGATGGTGGTGTTCCGCCCCCCCGCACAACCGACGACGAAGACGCCTTCGTCCTCTGAATCCAGGTTGATCAGGATTTTGCCCGACAGCAATGACGGGTCCATCTTCAGAACACCGGTCAGGCCGGTCTCTTCCTCCACCGTAAAAAAAAGTTCCAGCGGCGGGTGGGATACCTCCGGGTTGTCCACCAAGGCCAGGGCCAGGGCAATGGCGATCCCGTTATCCGCTCCCAGGGTGGTCTCCCCGGCGGTCAGCCAGGGGCCATCCTGCACCATGCGGATGGGATCTTTGGAAAAGTCGTGATCCGAGCCATCCTGTTTTTCACAAACCATGTCCAGATGGCCCTGAAGAATGACGATGGGCGCATGTGCAAAGCCGTCTGATGCCGGTACCTGCAGGACCAGGTTGCCGGCTGAATCCGATTTTACCGTCACCCCCCTGTCCATGGCCCATTGCTGCAGCCAACGGGATATCTGCCGCTCCTGTTGCGAGCATCGCGGAATCTGGTTGATCTGTTCAAAATAATCGATGATCGTGCGCGTCGCATTGTCCACGGGTAGCTCTCCTTGGGTATTGCAACCTGATTTTTATGGCAACCCGAATATTGCCACGGGTAGGGTCGCCGATTCTGAGAAAAGCGGTTAAGATGCTGAAGAAAAGGCCGATACAAAAGATTGAACTCGGTCACACAATACGCAAGGAGGCGGAATCGCCCCATGAACACCAAACTGCTCATGATCGTCGCCGTCTTGTTTTTCCTCTCCTGGAGAAAAGCCGCGGACAGCTTCCTTCTGTTCTGCGCCCTATTTGCCGCCGGCCTGTTCGTTTGCGTGCTCATCTACCGGGTGGAAAACACCCATTCCGTGGTCGACGACGATGCCTAACCGGAAATAACCAATCACAAGCACTAAATTTCAAACCAATTGAGATTTATTTGGCATTTGGTATTTGTGATTTGGCATGCTTAAGGTATTTCAAGTCACGCGCGTCTTTCCAGACAGTCCAGCACCGCCTGGCAATTGCCGGTGGCGGTCACCAGCAGATGCTCTTCGATCCTTGCTCCGTTCAGGTGATCGTTGAGGTAGAATTTTTCGCCGCTGGCTTTAAACAGCTGCCCGCCGGCGGCCTCCACAATCATTCGCGCGGCTGCCAGATCCTGAAAGGATTCGTTGGCCGTAACGGCCACATCCGCACGCCCCATGGCCACGTAACACAGGTGAGCGCCGGTGCAGCCCAGGTTCCTGATCTTTCCGGGAAACCGGGAAACATAGTGCCGGTGGAACCTTGAAAAGGTGAACATCAGGCTTTCGTCGTCGATGGTACGATCGTCGGCCATCCGAATGGGCTTTTCGCCCCAAAATGCCTGGCCGCCGGCCCGGGCATGAAACAGGTCACCGGTGGCCGGCATATAGAAGGCACCGAATACCGGCCAGAAATTTTCCAGCAGCGCCAGAGACATGCCCCAGATGGGAATACCCGCCTGGTAATTGTCGACGCCGTCAATGGGGTCGAAGATCCACAGGTATCGCCGGTTGTCATGGGTATAGGCGGTATCCAGCGCTTTGCTGGTGAACATCCGATGATCGGGATACCGGCTGTCCAACGCTTGCTGGAAGCACGTGCTGATCTGTAACTCTGCCCGGGTGACCAGCCCTTCATCAAACTTGGTTGCCCTCCTGCCCTTGCCGAAACTGTCCAATGCCCGTTGACCGGAACGTCGAATGGCGTCAATGGCAAAGGCCGTCAAGGCTTCGATTCCATGGATTAGCTCCTGTGTCATGTCACCCCCTGGTGGTTTAAGTTTCAGTTCCCCGAAGACACCGGGCAGAATAAATGAAAAAAACCGACAAACCTCCGAAAAAGAGGGTCGGTTTTATCTCTCAGGGTATACAGGTAGAATCATCCGGCAATGGTGCGACCGGAAGACATCTTGCCGGTGGCCGCAGGCGCGGGCTCATATGCGAATGATCGGGCAGCGAAAAATGGAGCAGGCGGGTTTGATTGATCATCTCACCGATTCATCGCCAGGAAGATCTTGGCGTGCCGGCTATTTTTTCGACGATGCATAGCCATCGGCAAACCATCCGCCGCCTTTCAGTTCAAAGCTGCAAGCGGAAAGTATTTTCTTGGCCTTATCGTGGCATTTGGGACACTCAACCACTTGGGTATCCATCCGCACCAGTTCTTCGGTAATATGGCCGCATTTGCACTTGAACTCGTAAACCGGCATCACACGTTCCTTTCTGGTCCGGGCAGGCGTGCAAACGGTTCGTTTGCTCGCAATCGCCCATTTTCGAGCCAATTTAGTTCCGTTTTGGTATCGTGTCAAGACCCGATCGCAGCTGTTTCCAATGCCGAAAAGACCACAAAAAATCGGCGGACCCGAATCGTCAACCGGAATCCGCCGATCGCATCACTGAACGGACAGTGGCTATTTGCGCTCTATTTTTACCACCAGGTAACCTGCGTCGCGCCGCTTGACCAGCAGTTGAATGGTTTCGCTGTTCTCGTTCTTTTTGATCAACTGGACAAAGTCTTTGCGATCTTTAACAACGGTGCGATTGATTTCTTTGATGATATCACCGGGTCGCACGTCGGCCTCTCGGGCCAGGCTGTCATCTTTCACATCCGTGACCAGCACACCGTTTTCCTTGGCCTCAATACCGAAACGGCGTGCGATCTCTGAATCCAGGTCCGTGACCTCGATGCCCAGTTCGTCATTGTCCCGACTCTGGGTGGCCAGGGTCTTCTCTTCATCGTCCCGCTTGGCCAAGGTTACCGTCAGTTTTTTTGTTTTGCCGTCCCGAATCAGGTCGACAGTTGTCTGGCTTCCCACCGGCGTGTTCGCAATCATGGCAGACAGTTCCCGACCTGTTGTCACCTTTTGGCCGTCCACGGACATGATAATGTCGTTGACTTTGATTCCGGCTTTGTCGGCCGGATCCCCTTCGAAGACCTGGGTAACCAGTACGCCCTTTTGCGCCTTCATTCCGTAATAGTCGGCCAGTTCCGGGGTAAGGTCCTGGATTCCCACGCCTAACCATCCGCGGGTAACCTCCCCCTTGTCCTTGAGTTGATCGATGATGCCTTTGGCCATGTTGATTGGGATGGCAAAACCAATGCCCTGGCCGCTGGCGATGATGGCCGTGTTGATGCCCACCACCTCACCATCCATATTAAGCAGCGGCCCGCCGCTGTTGCCCGGATTGATCGAGGCGTCGGTCTGGATAAAATCGTCATAGGGTCCCGAGCCGATGATTCGGCCCTTGGCACTCACGATGCCGGCGGTGACCGTCTGCTCCAAGCCGAAGGGACTGCCGATGGCCACCACCCAGGTGCCCACCTTCAGTTTCTCTGAGCTGCCAAGTACAAGGGGTTTGAGATTTTTCGCCCCTTCGATACGAATCAGGGCAAGGTCAGTCTTCGGATCCCGGCCCACCAGTTCAGCGTCAAATTCCTTATCGTCGGCCAGGATCACTTTAATTTGATCGGCGTCCTCGATCACATGGTTGTTGGTGACGATGAACCCGTCGCCATCGATGAGAAATCCCGAACCCAGGCTGCGCTGTTTGAAGTCGCGCTGTGGGCCATCTCCCTGAAACGGACCGAAAAATTCGTCAAATGGATTCCGGTTGCCCCCATGGGGGTTTCCAAAAAAATGACGGAAGACCGGACTGCCGCCCTTGATGATTTTAACGGTACGGATGTTAACCACACCGGGTTTAGCGGCTTCAGCCAATTCGCTGAAGCTTTCCGGCGCCGAGAAGGCGTGTGCGGGGTTGACCGCTGGCGTAGCTCCCCACAGGAAAGCGGCCGCGCCGACGAACAGAGAAAAAATAAGTATTGATTGAACCTTCTGTTTTGATCTGATCATGATCAACCTCCTGGTACATACCCATTTAAATTCGTTGTTGTTTGGTAATCATTGGTGCTGACAATAACCGTCAAGGATTACAGCAAGATGACTTTAAGATTACCAAATGGTAATCTTAAAGCAGGTGGCAGGGAGTGAGGTTGATCACCAAGCAGGTTCGTCGTGAACCGAGGAATCAGGCGGATCATCGGTCGGTGCTGGGACCAATTGTTCCCGCAAAGCCATGCCGATCTGT
>JAGTUY010000095.1 GCA_018224455.1 Desulfosarcina sp. | reverse complement strand
CGAAGCGGTGTTGGCCGGTCTGGTCAAGCTGCAGGAGAAGATCGTCCAGGAAAAACCGGCCCGCCCGATCTTTCATCTTGCCGGCGGCACGCAGGGCACCCAGCAGCCGGTGCTGGTAGATGGGGTTTCCAAAAGTCGCGACCCGCGCGGTCCGGGCATGGCCGGCACCGCCATTCGGGGCTCGTCGGTAACCCCGCCCTACTTTGCCCAAAGCCGAAGCGACGGGATGTGGACCCCGCCGCCGGCCGAGCAACCAACCACCGAAACGGACCGGCAGCTTGCCGAAAGACTGCGCCAGCGTTTTGGTGACGCCGTTCGCGCCGTATCGCCCACCAGTGACATGGCCACCTTTGCGGTCAGCCCCACAACCATCCGGGAGGTGCTGGCCTATTTGAAGAATGATGCGACACCGCGATTCCGGCGGTTGGACGACCTGACCGCCATCGACGAATCGGCCCGCCGCAACCGCGAGACAGGTCACGATTTCACCCTGGTTTACCATCTGTTGGCCTTCGAACCGCCCACTCGGCTGCGCTTGACCGTAAACCTGGCCGGCGAATCCCCCTCCGTCCTCAGCGTCACCGGTATCTGGCCGTCCGCCGCCTGGTACGAACGCGAAGTCTACGACATGTTCGGCATCGGCTTTGACGGGCACCCGGACCTGAGACGGATCCTCATGCCGGACCACTGGCAGGGCCACCCGCTGCGCAAGTCCCACCCCGGACGGGCCACGGAGATGGCCCCTTACACGCAAAGCGACGCCCGCCGGTTGCAGCCGCGCGACGGCGGTCTCTTTTTCAAAGACCGCGAGGGGCGACAGGACCTTATCGTTAACGTGGGCCCCCACCATGTGAGCACCCACGGACTGATCCGCTACATACTCGGCCTGGACGGGGAAACCATCACCGACATGGATATCGAGATCGGCTACCATCATCGGTCGGTGGAAAAGATCGGGGAGCGACAGACCTGGCACCAGTTCATCCCCTACACCGACCGGGTGGACTATCTGGCCGGGGCGGCCAACAACCTGCCGTATGTGATGGCCGTGGAGAAGCTGACCGGCATCGACGTGCCCTCGCGCGCCCAGTGCATCCGCGTGCTGCTCAGCGAACTGTTCCGCCTGAGCAACCATCTGGTCTGGCTGGGCACATATGCCCATGACGTAGGCGCCATGACCCCGACGTTTTACACCTTCCGGGAACGTGAAATGATCCTGGACATCGTCGAGCTTATTACCGGCGGCCGGCTGCATCCCTCCTGGTTCCGCATCGGCGGTGTGGCCGCCGATCTGCCCGAGAGCTGGAAAGCCGCCGTGGACGCCTTTACCGGCATCTTCGAAAAATGCATGGATGAATACGAAGCATTGATCACCCACAATCCCATTTTTCGGGCACGGACCCTGGGCGTGGGCGCCATCAGCCTGGATGACGCCGTGACCTGGGGGATCAGCGGCCCCAACCTGCGCGCCTGCGGCTTAGCCTGGGATCTACGCAAGGCATTCCCTTACAGCGGCTACGACCAGTTCGATTTCGACATTCCCACAGCCGAGGGTGGCGACTGCTTTGCCCGCTACCTGGTGCGCATCGAAGAGATGCGCCAGAGTCTGCGCATCATCCGCCAGGCGGCCGAGCAGATGCCGCCGGGACGCACCGTCACCGGCGACTACCGCTATGGTGTCCCATCGCGCAAGGATATGCTCACGGATATCGAAAGTCTGATTCACCATTTTATCAATGTGACCCGGGGGCCTAAAATCCCCAGAGGCCAGGCCTATGTCGCCTGCGAGATACCCCGCGGCGAACAGGGCTATTTTGTGGTCAGCGACGGGCTCGGCTATGCCTACCGCATGCGCATCCGGGCGCCGGGTTTCGCCAATGTGCAGGCCCTGCCGATGATGACAAAAGGATGGTCGCTCTCCGATCTGATCACCATCATCGGGTCGGTAGACTACATTTTGCCCGATATCGATAGATAAGCTTATGCTGCCGGAAACACTAAAAACCGAGCTGCAGGAACGGATCGGCCGAGTGGCCCATCCGCGCGAGATGGCCATCGACGTGATCAATGCTCTACAGGACCATTTCGGCTATTTTTCCGATGAGGCGATGGCCCAGGCGGCCGACCTGCTGGGCATGTCGCCGCTGGAGCTGGAAGAGCTGGCCACCTTCTACACGTTCATCTACCGCGAGCCGGTGGGCCGGCACGTTATTCACGTGTGCGACAGCCTGGTCTGCTGGATGGAAAACGGTGAAAACCTGGTGGCACATTTGTGCGACCGCCTGAGCATCAACATGGGCGAGACCACGGCCGACGGGCTGTTCACCCTGCTGCCGGTGTGCTGCATCGGCTACTGCGACCGGGCCCCGGCCATTCTGGTCGACCGCAAGGTGCACGGGCCGCTGACCATCGAAGCCCTCGACCGATTGATCGACACCCTTAAGGAGAACCGTTCTTGACCGCAACGTATCCACAGGTGCTGCTCGAACACCGCAAGCCGGACCGCATCACGACCCTATCGGAGTACCGGCAGGCGGGTGGATATGAGGCCCTGCGACAGGTCTTGACGGCACTGGACCGCCAGGAAGTCAAAACCCGGCTGACGGATGCCCTCCTGCTGGGACGCGGCGGCGCCGGATTTCCGGCCGGCATAAAAGTGCAGACCGTGGCCGAGGATGCGCCCTTTCCGCGCTATATGGTCTGCAACGCCGATGAGATGGAGCCGGGCACCTTCAAGGATCGTGTATTCCTGCATGCCGAGCCACACATGCTCATCGAGGGCATGACCCTGGCAGCCTATTCGATCAAGGCGTCCCACGGCATCATCTTCATCCGGCCCGAATATGAAAGCGCCGCGAGAATCCTGGAGCGGGAAATCGGCATCGCCCGCCGGGAGGGTTTGCTGGGCAAAGGCATACTGGACAGCGACCATGACTTCGAGATTGCCGTCCACCGCAGCGGCGGCCGCTATATCTGTGGCGAGGTGACTGCTCAGATCAACGCCCTGCAGGGCATACGGCCCAATCCCAAACAGCCGCCGCCCTATCCCACCGACAAAGGCCTGTGGGGCAAGCCCACGCTGGTGAACAACGTGGAGACGCTGGCCTGCATCCCCCACATCGTAAAAAACGGGGCCCAGTGGTTCAAGGACCTGGCCATCTCGCCGGATGCCGCCGGCACCAAACTCTTCTGCGTCTCGGGCAGGGTCAACCAGCCCGGCTGCTATGAACTGCCCCTGGGCATCAAACTCTCGGAGATCATCGAAACCTGCTGCGGCGGAATGAAAGGTGGGGCAAGGTTCAAAGCCTGCCTGCCGGGTGGCGCCTCCACCGGGTACCTGACCGCAGACCACTACCATATCGCCATGGATTTCGACTCCCTGAAAAAGGCGCATAACCGCCTGGGGACCGGCGCCGTCATGGTGTTTGACCACCACAGCTGCATGGTGGCCGCGACCCTGAACCTGACCGAATTTTTCGCCCGCGAGTCCTGCGGCTGGTGCACCCCGTGCCGGGAAGGGTTTCCCTACCTGCGTGACCTTTTGTGGCGCATCGAAACCGGGCAGGGCGAGGCGGATTTCATTCCGATGATCAAGACCATGTGCCGGCACCTGTGGAAGTCCTACTGCGCCTTTGCACCGGGCGGGGTGGCCTCCATCGAAAGCCTGCTGGAGCTCTTTGAAGACGAAGTGATGGCGCATATAGAAGGCAAGGGATGCCCGTTCAAGAAATGAAGGAAAGAGCATCTTGCAGCCCAGGGCGGAAATATAAGGGTCCAAGGGGTCAAGGATCCAAGGGAAAACACAGCGTGGTGAGGCTTGCAGCCCAATGTCAAAGGCCAAATGAAAAATGTCAAATGTAGGCATTCTATCGATTTTAATCAGACGCCTATCCTTCAATTGGCATTAGCGCTTTGGCATTTAGCATTCTTTCGAATTGCCCTGATCCCGAAAGTTGATAATAGACAATCACTATGCCAACCCTCAAGATAGATAACCGAACAATAAATGTCCCCGCCGGCACCAAGGTGATCGAGGCGGCCGAGCGGATAGGCATCATGATCCCGCGATTCTGCTTTCACCCGGCCCTGGGATCGGTGGGGGCCTGCCGGGTCTGCGCCGTGGCCTTTACGGACGGGCCGGTCAAAGGCATCCAGATGAGCTGCATGATCGACGCCCAGGACGGCATGGTGGTTTCCACCACGGATGCCGAAGCCGTGGATTTCAGGCGGCACGTCATCGAATGGCTCATGCTCCACCATCCCCACGACTGTCCGGTTTGCGACGAAGGCGGACACTGCCTGCTGCAGGACCTGACCGTCGCCGGCGGCCACGGCCTGCGCCGCTACCGGGGATTGAAACGCACCCACAACAACCAGGACCTGGGACCGCTGGTCCAGCACGAAATGAACCGCTGCATCCAGTGCTATCGGTGCTCACGGTACTACCAGGAATTCACCGGATACCGGGATCTGGGCGTGATGGGAATCGGCAGCCGGGTTTACTTCGGCCGCAGCGCCCCGGGGGTGCTGGAGAGCCCCTTTGCCGGCAACCTGATCGACATCTGCCCGACCGGCGTTTATACCGACAGGCCTTCCCGCTACGTCGGGCGGCGCTGGGACTATCAGCGTCAGCCGACCGTGTGCATTCACTGCTCTTTGGGCTGCAACCTGACGGCATCGGCCCGCTACCGTCAGGTTGTGCGCCACGAAGCCCGGCCCAACCAAGAGGTCAACGGCCATTTCATCTGCGATCGGGGCCGCTACGCTTACGCCTATGCCAGTGCCGCCGACAGGCCCCGACAGGCCATGGCCTCCGGCGTTCCCGGGCCACTCAACGATATCTTGGCCGGTGCGCGGGATGCGATTCAACGGACCGTCGGTCAATACGGCCCCGGCAGTGTGGCGGTCGTGGCCTCGCCGCGCAGCAGCCTGGAAACCCTGGCCGTGGCCAAACAGACCTGCGGTCGGCATGGATGGACCGGGCCGGCAGTCGCGGGTACCGCCCGGCAAGCCTTGAACCAGAAAACCGCCGTCGACCGTCTCAGGCCGGAACTGGCCGTCTCCCTGGCTGCAGACACCAAGGCCCATGACGTGCTGGTCATCGGTGCGGATCCGCTCAACGAAGCCCCCATGCTTGCCCTTTCATTGCGCCAGGTGCAGCGGCACGGAGGCCGTGTGACCGTGATCGATCCGCGGGGGGTGCGGCTGCCTTTCGATTTCGATCACTGGGCCGTTCATCCCTCGTCCGTAGGCGCCATCGTGCAGGCTTTGATTCAGGAGATGGGCGGTGGCGGGGAGGCAGCGCCGGCGGTATCGACAGCCTTCGATGTGAGAACCCTGGCCCGGCGCCTCAATGCCAGCCCACGACCGGTGGTGGTGTGCGGCACCGACATCCTGTCGCCGCGGGATATCAACCTGG
>JAGTUY010000094.1 GCA_018224455.1 Desulfosarcina sp. | reverse complement strand
TCACCCCGGCCCTCTCCCACAGGGAGAGGGAGTTAAAGGAAGTCGCAATCAATGGCCGTTCAAAGTATACAAAAACCAAATTCCAAATAAATCCCCAATCACAATGTCCAACGTGAAGAAACAATACAACTGCTAAATATCAGTTTGATTTCTCCAATGCGATTTGGCATGTCGAGATTTATTCATTGAAATTTATTTGTTATTTGGCGCTTGGCCATTGGGATTTATTTTTAGTGATTGTACCAAAATTTAAACACCTGCTTTTCATCCTGGTTCTTGAGCAGGCAGATCACGCCGTACCTACCCGGTTCCTTGAAGGTGAAATTGCCGGCCAGGACGCCGCTGTAATTCTTTAAGGGGCTTTCCTGCTCGGTTTTGTCCGGGGCGATCACCTTGATCTTGCCCACGGCATTTTTGATGGGCGCACCGCCGTCGGTTTCCTTGAGGTTGACCATGATGTGATGCGTTTCCCCCTTGTCCGAGGTCATGTTCATGCTATCCAGGCTCATCACCTGGAACTCGGCGTCGATGCCCCCTTGCATGGCCGTGTGCGTGAAGGTGCCGCCCATATTCGAGTGGTCCATCTGCATGCCGTGGGCGCCATGGTCCATCTTTTTATCGGTTGTCGTATCGTGCCCGCTGCCGGAGCCGTGACCGTCGTGCGACTGCATGGCAAGGGCCGCAGCGGCCGTCAGGGCGAAGATAACTGCCGCAATAAGAAGTATGCGAATTTTCATGATAATTCCTCCAAAATAGTGAATGATACTGCTGTTCTATAAACCCAAACTGCAACCGATTTGAAGACCGATCGCGGCTGGAAGCCGCTCCTACAATCCCCTAACCCGCACAAACCGGAAGCAACAAATCCCAAGCACCAAATCTCAAACAAATCCCAAATTACAACATCCAAATCTGACAGACCCGTAAAAAGTCGAAATTTCGATTTTGTTGTCGTCCCCGCGAAGGCGGGGATCCAGTCTTCAGTCCTCAGTCCTCCGCCCTCAGTCCTCCGCCCTCAATCCTCCGGCAGCCGCCACCCCTTCCAGATCCCATAAAGGACGGGCACCACGATCAGGGTCAGGATCGTGGCGCTGACCATGCCGCCGATCATGGGGGCGGCGATGCGCTTCATCACCTCGGAACCGGTGCCATGGCCCCACATGATCGGTGCCAGGCCCGCCATGGTGGAAATCACGGTCATCATCTTGGGGCGCACCCGCAGGGCCGCGCCCTCTTCGATGGCTTGGTTGAGATGGCGCCGGGTAAACCGGTCGCCATGTTTCTCCTTGAACTGGCGGTAGGAGATGTCCAGATAGACCAGCATGACCACACCGGTTTCGGCAGCCACGCCGGCCAGGGCGATAAAGCCCACGCCCACGGCCACGCTCATGTTATAATCGAGCAGATACATCAGCCAGAACCCGCCGGTCAGCGAAAAGGGCACGCTGAGCATCACCAGCAGGCTTTCGGTCACGTCCTTGAAGTTGAAATAGAGCAGCAGGAAGATGAGCAGCAGGGTCATGGGCACCACGATCATCAGGCGCTTTTCGGCCCGGATCATGTATTCGTACTGTCCGCTCCACACCAGGCTGTAGCCCGGCGGCAGATCGATTTTCTGCTGAACGGTTTTCTGGGCGGCCTTGACATAGGTCCCCACGTCGATGCCGGTGATGTCCACGTAGACATAGGCGCTGTTGCGGGCGTTCTCGCTCTTGATCACCGGCGGCCCCTTGACGATGCGGATGTCCGCCAGCTGGGCGATGGGCACCTGGGCGCCGGTGGGGGTAGGCACCAGAATCCGGCGCAGTTTCTCCGGCGTGTCCCGCAGTTCGCTGCCGTAGCGCAGGTTCACCGGGTAGCGCTCCAGCCCCTCCACCGTCTGGGTGATGTTCATGCCGCCCACGGCGGTCATGATGATGTCCTGGACGTCACCCACCGTGAGCCCATAGCGGGCCGCGTCCGCACGCCGGATCTCGTAGTCCAGAAAATTGCCGCCGGTCACCCGTTCCGCATAGACGCTCAGCGTCCCGGGCACGTCGCGGATGACGGCCTCCACCCGTTCGCCGATATCCGCAAGCACCTGGAGGTCCTCACCCATGATCTTGATGCCCACCGGGGTCTTGATGCCGGTGGAGAGCATGTCGAGACGGGTCTTGATCGGCATGGTCCAGGCGTTGGTCAGGCCCGGAAACTGGATGGCCTGGTTCAGTTCGTCGATCAGTTTGTCCATGGTCATGCCTTCGCGCCATTCGGATTCGGGTTTGAGCGTGATGGTGGTTTCGATCATACTCAAGGGCGCCGGGTCGGTGGCTGTCTCCGCCCGTCCGATCTTACCGAAGGTGTGTTCCACTTCCGGAAAAGCGGCGATGATCCGATCGGTCTGCTGGAGCAGCGCTTTGGCCGTGGTGATGGAGATGCCCGGCAGGGTGGTGGGCATGTAGAGCAGGTCGCCCTCGTTCAGAGGGGGCATGAACTCCGACCCCATGCGTTTGACCGGGATCCATGTGAGGGCCAGGATCACCACCGCGGCGATCAGCACGATGGCTTTCTTCTTGAGCACCACCTTGATGATGGGGTGGTAAATCCAGATGAGGAAACGATTGACCGGGTTTTCGTTTTCGGGCTTGATTGGTCCGCGGATCAGGTAGCCCATCAGAATGGGCACGATGGTGATGGCCAGAAACGCGGCACCCATCATCGCATAGGTCTTGGTGTAGGCCAGCGGCTTGAACAGCCGTCCCTCCTGGGCCTCCAGCGTGAATACCGGCAGAAAACTCACGGCGATGATCAACAAGG
>JAGTUY010000093.1 GCA_018224455.1 Desulfosarcina sp. | reverse complement strand
GTGGCTTACGGCAGCGACCTGGACCGGGTGTGCACCCTCCTGGATCAGGTGGCCCAGGCGCACCCGGAAGTCGCCAGGAACCCGAAAGCGCGCGTGCGCAATCGCGGTTTCGGCGACTCCAGCGTGGATTTCGAACTGCTCTGCTGGATCAGGGATCCGGCCGACCGGGGACGCATCAGCCATGAACGGTATATGGCCATCTACAAACTGTTCGATCAAGAGTCCGTCACCATTCCCTTCCCCCAGCGGGAACTGTGGGTCCGGCAGATTTAAAACAGCACATAGAGTGGATAATCGATGCCTGCCAGCTCTTCCAGCACCCGCCTTCCGCTGGGAGCGGCGTTCGCGGCAACGACGCCGGCGACCAAAACGCTCAACATGACAGGCAAGTCGATATACGAGGCGGCACCCGTGGTCAGGGCCACGGTCCCCAACACCAGCATTCGCCGTTCTACCTGCCTGGTGAGACGCTGGTCCATGACGGCCAAAAAACCTGCTTCCAGAGGTGAAGCTCCCATCAGCAGGGTTCCCGAACCGACAAGAAGCGCGCTCAAATTGAATTTGAGCGGTAGGCTTTTCTATTTACTGGAGGAGTTCGGAAAGGTTTAGAACAGCTGCTTAGAATACAGCATCGGCCGCGGATCGATCAGCTGGCGTTCGAACCACCCATTTTTAGGAAGATCCCCCTTCCCCAGCTGGATGAGCCTCAGCACACGGTTGGGCAGCAGATCCATGGCAGCGGTAAACGGACAGCCGCCGGAACAGCTCTGGCAATGAAGGCATAAATTCACGTTCACCCCGCTGCAGACCGGCAGGGATCGAGATGATGAATTGCTCGGGTTATGGTCATGTAGCAATGTGTGGCGCTTTTTCATTGTCACTTCTGAGTGCCGATGCAGGCAATCACATGTTTCATGGGAAAACTCATCCACTGTTGGAAATTGACGCCTTTGCCGTATTCAGCGGCCTGGGTCTGAACCAACAGGCGTTCGACCCCCTCTTCATCCACTTCACCGATGCGCGGGTGGGCGCCCTGCAGAATCTTGATGTGTCCGCCCAGCAAGATCTCCTCGCCCAGATCCCTGGCCACATCCTTGTCGATCTTGAAATGTTCCATCCGGTTCCCCCAATAGACGGGGGTGGTGTCGCCAACGGCCCGTTTGGCCTTGGAGAGCGTCGCTGCGACATCTGCAGCGGCGTTGCCGCCGCCGATAACCAATGTCGGTGCGTTGAGGTGATCGGCCGGGTTCTCCAGTTTGCGGGCAACGGTTTTTGCTTCCCCGTAGATACCCAACTCCACCGGCACATTGCTGCCGAAGGCGAGTACGACCGCGTGGGCGCGATAATCGTTCTTTGAGGTTTTGAGAATGAACCCGTTGCGGTCTTTTCTCAGCTCCTGAAACTCCTCTGCCAGGGAGGTGTGGATTGCATGCCGGTTGATGCCGGCGGCCACCTTTTCCAAATAGGCCTCGATCGGCGCATTGCCGGCGTCGGGTTCCAGCTCGGGAATGGCAAAGGTTCCCGGCTCGCCTTTCGGCACACTCGGATACACCTTTTTCCCGTGGGGATACGAATCGATGATGCCCTGGAAAACCGCAGTGCCTTTTTCCAGCAGGATATAGCTCAGGCTCTCCTTGAGCAGGCTGAAGGGTCCCATGCCGGGGAAGGGGAATTTGCCGGGCAGGGGTTCGACCTGGTAGTTGAAATCCAGCAGAATGGCTTTTTCGAAACCGGATGCCAGAAAACAGGTGGCGTGACCGTCGAATTTGGGCAGCGGGGCGTATCCGTCGATCTCCCGGATCAGATTCTCCACCAGGGTATAGGCCATATAGTGGGCGACGGAGCCGGCCTTTGACGTCGGCACGTTGGTGGTGTCGCCGATGACGTAGATCCGATCGGCGTTTTCCATCTTGAGGGTATGGTTGTCGGTGGGGACAAACCCCACCGGGTCACTGATGTCCGAGTCGATCAACGCCTTGTTACCCATGTTGGGCGGGATGGCGATCAGCAGATCGTAGCCGACTTTCTGCCCTTTGTGCGATTCGATCGTCTTTTCCGAGGCGTTGACCTGCGCCAGATCGAAGTAGGGCGTCACCTTGATGTTTTTTTGGGCCGCCACTTGGGCCAGGGCCAGGGATCCCTCCAGGGTGCAGTAGTCGAAGATATCCTTGCGTCAGCCATCCAGCATGCCGTCGATCTCCTCGGGATGGATGTCGCAGCCGGTGGCGATCACCAGCCAGTCATAGTCAACTGCTGCCTGAGCATGTTGGCCACGATGGTGCCTCCGGCACCCGCGCCGAGAATCAGTATGTTCCTCATGGTTGCGTCCTCCTCTGGTTTCTATATGCCCTTACCGAAGGGGCAGTGAGGGTAGCTGCATTCGGGACAATCCTGGCAGAGGCCGCCGTGACCGATGAAGGCCAGTTCTTTTTTGGTTATCTTTTCGCCGGCCAGGATGCGGGGCAGCATCAGATCGAGCACCGTGACTCGATGGTGAAGCCCACAGGCCGGCACTCCCAGCAGGGGAATGCCGTCGATGGTGGCCGCCAGGAACATGGCGCCCGGCAGCGCTGCGGCGCCGTAGTGGACTTCGTCGGCCCCGGCCATGCGGATGGCCTTGCGGGTGACATCGTCCGGATCGACGCTCATGCCGCCGCTGAGCAGCAGCAGATCGCATCCGCTGTCAATATGGCTGCGGATGGCCGCCGTGATCAGGTGTTCGTCGTCCGGTACGAATGATATGCCTGCCACCTCGGAGCCCAGATCTTTGATTTTACTGCTCAGAATGGGCGCGAATTTGTCCTCGATCAAGCCGTGATAGACTTCGCTGCCGGTGACGACCAATCCGGCCCGGGCTTTTTTCAGCGCCTTGACGCGGACCACCCCGCCGTTTTGGGCGGCAATGGCGGCCGCGCGCTCCACCGGGGCCCGCTTCATGACCAGGGGGATCGCCCGGGTGGCGGCCACCAGTTG
>JAGTUY010000092.1 GCA_018224455.1 Desulfosarcina sp. | reverse complement strand
CTGTGGGCATCATCAGCCCCCAGCCACCAGGGGTCCTGCCGAAAGAGGCGATCGGCTGCCGGCCATGGACGGGCCCTGAGATGAATGGTCGAAGACTGCTTTTCAATTGGCCACTGGCAGGCCACGGCAACACCAGCCAGCACTATCGCGAGAAGCAGTGCGAAGGGGTTGACGTCTTTATTATCTGTAGGCGGAAGCAATCGCTTTTCTCATCCGAAGACCTTTTCGATGCCTTTTTGGGTGGCCTTGACCATCCGATCCGCCTCATCCTTAGTGATCACCAGCGCCGGGGCGTAATAGAGTGTGGTATTGAGTCCGGGCAGGCTGCTGTTGGTCCGCCCGAGCAGCACCCCCTCTGCCTTGACGGCATCGATCACGGCACCGATCTGTGCCTCGCTGGGTGGCTGTTTGCCCGGTTTGTGGGTCACCAGTTCCACGCCGCAGAACAGCCCTTTGCCGCGAACGTCGCCGACGGCGGGGTGGTCGAGCAGTTCCGCGAGTCTGTCGAGCAGGTAATCGCCCATCACCCGGCTGTTTTCGACCAGACCTTCAGTTTCCATGATGCGGATGTTCTCCAGCGAGGCCGCCATGACGCCGGCGCAGCCGCCGTAAGTGGAGATGTCCCGAAAAAAATTCATTCGTTTGTCCGGGTCAGCCGGATCGTTGAGAAACAGGTCGTAAATGTACTGCTTGACCACCGTGGCGGAAATCGGTTCATAGGCGCTGGCCATGCCCTTGGCCAGGGTGATCATGTCCGGTTCCACCTCAAAATGCTGATGCCCGAAAAACTTGCCGGTCCGCCCGAACCCGGCCACCACCTCGTCGACCACCAGATAAACACCGTATTTTCTGCATATCTCCTGGAGAATGGGGAAATACTCATCCACCGGGATGATGATGCCGCCACCGGCGGTGATCGGCTCCACGATCAAACCGCCCACGCTCTCCGGCCCCTCTTTCAGGATGATCTCCTCCACGGCTCTGGCGCACTGGATGTCGCAGTTCGGGTAGCTTTTGTCGAAATGACAGCGGTAGCACAGGCAGTGGGGAATCTGGACAAAACCCTCCGGAAAGGGTCCAAAGTCCTTCTTGCGCTCGGCCTGGCCCGAGGAGGCCAGCACGGCAATGGTGGTGCCATGGTAGTCCCGGTCCCGGTACAAAATTTTATATTTGCCTTGGCGAGCCGGATCGATGGTAGTGGCCTGGCGAATGATCTTGTAGCTTTTTTCGTTGGCCTCGGACCCACTGTTGGAGAAATAGACCTTGCCCATGGTCGGCATCAGTTCGATTAATTTACTGGACAGTTTAATGGAAGGGATCGTGCCGACGCTGCCTGCGAAGTAAGCCATCTTCTTCATCTGGGCGGCCACGGCATCGGCAATGCTGTCACGACCGTAGCCCACATTGACGCACCACACACCGCCGGAAGTCGCATCCAAATATTCCCGTCCGCGGATATCCGTGACCGTCAACCCCTTGCCGGCCACGATGATCATCTGCTCCTGGTTATGAAAACATGTGTGGGGTTTGATGTGGTGCCACAGGTGATCCCTGTCGCCCACGACCATCTCACCCACGCCGTAATCCAGAACATGCGACAATGAATCGTCCATTCAATACTCCTTTTCAGCTTGTCGACATCCACTTTTTGGAAAAAGGCACCGCGTTTCCAATCGACTGATGGCTGGTATATCAAACACCACTTTTAAAGTAAAGCAACCTGCCCCAGTCGGCCAGGAGCACCACCCGTAGCGTATGGATTGGCATTTGACATCTAGCGGCGTCTTGGGATAACCATTTCATCAATTATTTTAAGGAAATTGAGATCAGACATTTTTACGCGAGGATAACCAACAATTGGATACAACGCGTCAGAAAAACGTGCTGAAAGAAGCCATCATCAACTGCCTGTCCAGCATCCCCATTTTCGCTGACTTGGATCCCGCTGAACTGAACGCGATCAGCGACCACATGCATGTGTCGCGGTTTGAAGCCGGTGATCTCGTCTTTAGTGAAGGCGACCCGGGCGATGAGGTGTGCTTCGTGGTTGACGGCACACTGGACGTATTGAAATTGTATGACGGAAAGGTTGAAAAGAAAATCGCCGTTAAAGCCCCGGGCGGTTCCCTGGGGGAAATGGCCGTCATCGGCAACTTTTCCCGTACCGCCACGGTCAAATCACGCACCGATGTCACCCTGCTCACCCTGCCACGCAGACGCTTTGATCAGATCTGTGATGAACACCCGAGAATCGGTGTTAAAATCCTGCGATCAATCGCCAGACTGCTAAGCCTGCACCTGCGGGACACATCCCAGGAACTGTTGGAACTCATATCTCCGAGGAAGTAGACTTGATAAGCTATCCACACAAGCGCCTTCCGCCCAAGCAGGCCAACGGAATTGCCCGATCCGGCTGTTAATGATCAGGTTCAAGATTTACAAAATCGTCCACGCTTCCATTGACTGGTTCACCTCATGGTCACTACGTGGCCATGTTCATCAATACGGCCAACGTAGCCAAATTTTGATTGACATTTGATCGGTCACAAATTAAATGGGTTACCCATTAACTTCTTATGCCATATCGGCTGATTTACCTTTTGTCTGAAGAGCGATCCACTACCGGCAAACCATGTTTAAAAAAATAACCCAGCAACGAATTTTCGAAGACCTGGTCGCTCAGATCGAAGGCGCCATTCTCGATGGTCGCTTAAAGACCGGCGACCAGCTGCCGGCCCAACGGGACCTCGTCGATATGTTCCAAACCAGCCGCGGGCCCCTTCGCGAGGCCTTGCGTGTCCTGGAGCAAAAGGGACTTCTGGAAATCAAGCGAGGGGTGCGCGGCGGGGCGGTGGTCAAGCAGCCTGGCATGGCACCGGTGGCGGAAAGTCTGGGCCTTCTGGTCCGCCACCGCGAGATCACCCTGGCAGAGCTCTCCGAATTCCGGGAAGGGGTCGAGGGCAGCGTGGCCGCCATCGCCGCTCAGCGAGCCACCCCGGCGGATATCCGCCAGCTCAAATCACTGCTGAAACAGGCTAAAAAACATGTGGGTGACGGTATCGAGGCGTGGCAAGCGTTTTGCCACGTGGACAATCGCATCCACGTGGCCATTGCCAAAGCCGCCGGCAACCGGGTATACGAATTTGTCCTGCGCATGGTCCACGACAACATCCAGCAGTACTATGAGGCCCACCCCCTTAAAGGCCAGCCGTTCATGCAGGAAAACTATCAGGATCTGTGCGACATTGTCACAGCGCTGGAAAAACGGCAGGCCACGGCCGTGCGCGCACTGATGCAAAGCCACGTGCGGCGTTTCAACCGCTATATGAACAGCCAAGGAGGCAACCCATGAAAACCCAGGAGTATCTCGATCTCGAAAACGAATTTGGCGCCCACAACTACAAACCTCTGGACGTCGTCCTGACAAAGGGTGAAGGCGTTTGGGTCTGGGATGTGGACGGCAAACGATACCTTGACTGCCTGGCTGCCTACAGTGCGGTCAACCAGGGCCACTGCCACCCGGCGATCATGAAAACCATGACCGGCCAGGCCCATAACCTAACCCTCACCTCACGGGCCTTCCGCAACGACCAGCTGGGTTATTTTTACAAGGAGATCTGCGAACTGACCCACTCTCACAAAGTGCTGCCCATGAACAGCGGCGCCGAAGCGGTGGAGACCGTGATCAAGGCAGTGCGAAAATGGGGCTACCAGGTCAAAGGCATCCCCGCGGACAAGGCGGAGATCATCGTCTGCGCCAACAACTTTCATGGCCGCACCATCACCATTGTGGGATTTTCGACCGACCCGACAGCCCGCAGCGGATTTGGGCCATTCACCCCGGGTTTCAAGATCATCCCCTTCGGCGATGCCGATGCCTTGGAAGCGGCCATCACGCCCAATACCGCCGGTTTTCTGGTCGAGCCCATCCAGGGTGAAGCCGGCGTCATCATACCCAAGGCCGGTTACTTCAAAGCCGCCCGCAAAATCTGCGACAGCCACAACGTCGTGTTGATTCTCGACGAAATTCAGACCGGCCTGGGCCGCACCGGACGACTCCTGGCCGAAGAGCATGAAGGCATCGAGGCCGACCTCACCCTGGTAGGGAAAGCCCTGTCCGGCGGCTTTTATCCGGTATCCGCCGTCCTTTCCAACAAGGAGGTCATGGATGTTCTGCAGCCCGGCGAACACGGATCGACCTTTGGT
Organism: Desulfosarcina sp.; assembly: GCA_018224455.1. Taxonomy (GTDB): domain Bacteria; phylum Desulfobacterota; class Desulfobacteria; order Desulfobacterales; family Desulfosarcinaceae; genus Desulfosarcina. The sequence goes on along the minus strand of JAGTUY010000092.1, from coordinate 2,989 downwards.
GGCAACCCGCTGGCCTGCGCCATCGCCCGCACCGCCATCCGGGTGCTCAAGGAAGAAAAGATGATTGAAAACGCCAGCGAAATGGGTGACTATTTCCTCGCCGGCCTGAAAAAAATCCAGAGCCCACACATCAAGGAGGTACGCGGCCGCGGCCTGATGATCGCCATGGAGCTTTTAAAGGAAACGGGTGGCGCCCGGCCGTTCTGCTACAAGCTGGCCGACAGGGGCGTGCTGTGCAAGGAAACCCATGAGAATACCATCCGCTTCGCCCCGCCCCTGGTTATCAAAAAAGACGAAGTGGACTGGGCACTGGAACAGATCGATGCGGTGATGAAAGCATAAAGGAGGAACACCCGTGAAACGCGATTTTCTGCATGTCACCGATTTTAGTGCCGACGAAATCCAGGCAACCTTCGCCCTGGCCAAAGAGGTCAAGGCGCGTCTCAAACGCCGGGAGGATTATAAACCGTTCAAGGACCATTCCATGGCCATGATCTTCGCCAAGCCGTCCGCCCGCACGCGCATCTCTTTTGAAACGGGATTTTTCCGCATGGGCGGCCACGCCCTTTATCTGGGCCCGTCGGACATCTCCATCGGCAAACGTGAGGCGGTCAAGGATATCGCGCGGGTGGTGGCCCGCTACAACGATGTGATCATGGCCCGGCTCTTCGCCCACGAGCATGTAATGGAACTGGCCGAATACGCATCGGTACCGGTCGTCAACGGTCTGACCGATTACAACCACCCCTGCCAGATCATGGCGGACATGTTCACTGTTTTGGAGCACCGCGGCCACCTCAATGACCTGAAGGTGGCCTACGTGGGCGATGGCAACAACATCGTGCACTCCTGGCTGCGCCTGGCCCAACGACTGCCCTTTCACTTTGTCTGCGCCTGTCCGGACGACTATGAGCCCGACGCACAGACCATTGCCGACGCCCGACAGGCCGGCCTGTCTGAGATAGAAATCAGCCACGATCCCAAAACGGCCGTCAAGGATGCCGATGTCGTCTATACAGACGTGTGGGCCTCCATGGGGCAGAAAGATGAAGCCGACACGCGCAAAGCACGTTTCCAGGGATTCCAGGTCAATGATGAACTGATGGCCGCCACCGGCAAGGACAGCCTGTTCATGCACTGCCTGCCTGCCGAACGCGGCGTGGAGACCACCGACGCGGTACTCGAATCCAAGGCGTCGATCGTCTTCGACGAGGCGGAAAACCGAATGCATGCCCAAAATGCCATCCTTCTGAAGATTTGCGGAAAAGCCTGATGAAGAAAAAAGCCAATCAGAAGCCCGTGCTGCTGGTCGCCCTCGGCGGAAACGCAATGATCCGGAAGGGGCAGATCGGTACCGTGGCGGAACAGTTCGACAACCTGAAGGTCCCGATGAACCAGATCGCCAGGTTGTCAAGGGACTACCGGGTCATCATCACCCACGGCAACGGCCCCCAGGTTGGCAATCTGCTGCTTCAACAGGAATGTTGCGACACCGTTCCGCGGCTGCCGCTGGAGATTCTGGTGGCCCAGACCCAGGGGCAGATCGGCTACATGATCGAATCAACCCTGGACGAGGCCCTGATGGCCATGGGCGTCAACAGCCAGCCGCTGGTCAGTCTAATCAGCTATGTGGTGGTGGACGAAACCGACAAGGCCTTCAAATCACCCTCCAAGCCGGTGGGGCCCGCATTCACCAAAGAAAAGGCCGACACCCTGCCCTATCCCACGATCAAAACCCCCAAAGGCTACCGGCGCGTGGTCGTTTCCCCCAAGCCGGTGACCATTGTCGAGAAACGGGAGATCAGGACCCTGATTGGTGCGGGATTCATCGTGATCTGCTGCGGCGGCGGTGGTATTCCGGTGGTGCGCGCCGGACGCACATTCGACGGCGTGGATGCCGTCATTGACAAAGACCTGGCCAGTGCCCGCCTGGCCGAAGAGGTGGGTGTTGACCTGTTCGTCATGGCCACGGATGTGGACGGCGTGGCCCTGAATTTCGGCAAGCCCGATGAACGCTATCTGACTTCGGTCAGTCTGGCGGAATCGGCCAAATATATCATCGATGGCCACTTCTTAGCCGGCGCCATGCTGCCCAAGGTGGAGGCAGCCATGCAGTTCGTCGGCGGCGGCGGGAAACGGGCGGTGATTACCCGGGTCGACCGCATCGTCGATGCGGTGGCCGGAGCGGCCGGAACCGAATTCGTTAATAATTAAGGAGGATGGAACCATGGCAGCATTTCCGTTGGCGCACGTGATTGAATCCCAGCAGTTCGACCGGGAACTGCTCGAAGTGGTTTTCCAGACCGCCGACCAGATGAAGGCGGACCTTTTTGGTGAACGCCGCTTTGCCAGGTCACTGGAGGGCAGAATCATGGCCTCCTTGTTTTACGAACCCTCCACCCGCACCCGCTTTTCCTTTGAAAGCGCCATGCTGCGATTGGGCGGATCGGTGATCACGACGGAAAACGCCCGGGAGTTCTCCAGCGCGTCCAAAGGGGAAAGCCTCTCCGACTCGACACGGATTATGAACGGTTATGCGGACGTCATCGTCATGCGCCACAATGAAGCGGGCAGTGCGGCCCGGGCTTCGGAAATTTCCTGTATCCCCGTAATCAATGCCGGCGACGGCGCCGGCCAGCATCCAACCCAGGCCCTGCTGGACATGTATACCATCGTGGACGCCTTCCCGGAAAAAAACAGCCTGAAAATCGCCATGGTCGGTGATCTTCGCTATGGGCGAACGGTAAGGTCCTTGTCTTACCTGTTGACCAAGTACGAGAACGTGGAGATCATCTTCGTTTCACCGCCGGTCTGCAAAATGGAGGGGGACATCAAAGCCTACCTGGATAAAAACAGCGTTCGGTGGCGCGAAGAGACAGACCTGGCCAAGGTTGCCCCGGAGGTGGACTGCGTCTATATGACCCGCATCCAGAAGGAGCGGTTCCATGACCCCGAAGACTACAAAACCGCCGCCGGCAGATATATCCTT
>JAGTUY010000091.1 GCA_018224455.1 Desulfosarcina sp. | reverse complement strand
TTGGGGAAGAAAATAAAATACCCGACAGCGATGCCACCCGCAATCAGGCTGAAGAACCACGGTCCCAGCCATCGGGTCAACAGGGACAGGATTCGGTAGAAACGGCCGTAAGCGTTCACAAGTTCTGGGTTCACCGTTCTGGGTTTGCTTTAATTCGTCATTCCTTGTTCGTGATTCGATATCTGTCGGTCAGACAGCTTAACATGCCAATTTGATGAAAAGCACTTTTGGAACATCGCGCTATCGGAACCTATTTGGTCTTCCGCCCGATGGACCACAGGGCCGGGGTGAAGACCCGGCGGGTGATCAGTCGGCTGAAGGCGCCGAAATTGCGCATGCAATCGACGAATGGATGAAAATGGGAGATGCGTGGCAGCGCGGATCCGTAGTGGGCGGAAATGGTCGCCTCCACCACCGGTATTCCCTGCCATGCCGCTCTTGCCAGCACCTCCACTTCGAACTGGTATCGTCTGGCGACGACCCCCAGATCCAATGCCTCGGGCAGCGGGTAAATTCGGAATCCGCTCTGGGAGTCGGCCAGCTTACGCCCGCCGGACACACGCACCCAGAAGTTTAAAAAGCGGCGTCCCTGGCGACTGGTCCACGGCGCGTCGGCCATTTCCCGCCGTCCCACCACGATGACCCGCCGGTTTGCCGGAATGGCCGCCATCAGCTTCAGGGCATCGACGGGGTCGTGCTGGCCGTCAGCATCGATGGTGACGGCATAGTCGGCAACTTCAGCTGCTGCGCGCAATCCGGTGACCAAGGCAGCACCTTTTCCCCGATTGTGCGGGTGGACCGACAGGTGGACGCCTGAAATGGATCTCAACCGCGCTGCCGTATCGTCGGTGGAACCGTCATCCACCACGAAGATCGGATATCCCAGCGACATCGTCTGTCGCACCACCGCAGCGACCCGACCGCCATGGTTGTAGGTGGGAATAGTCACCGCAAAGCGAGGTTCAGCGGGCCGCTCTCCGGCAGATGCGGGGCCGATCACCATGGGTCTGTGGTTGCCCCGTCTTCACGCCGTTCAGGGCCGCCGTCGGTCTCTCCGTATAGAAACACACGCTGAGTCTTCCAGATGCCCAGTATGCTGAACACCTCCTGATCGGCAAAGTAAAGGGGATCCACACCGTTTTGCCGGGCAATGTCGCCAAGGGCATTGGAGCTCACCCGAGCATACACGCCCAGACCTGAAAACGGCTCCTTGATCTCGATGATGCGATCGGAAAACGGCGGATGCGCCGGCAGCGGGGTCGACTTCAGGTCCCGTGTCAGGGGCATTTTTATGTTGGTGTACACGATGCCCACCAGCGGACCTGTGCCACAGCCGGCCAGAATCACCATCGCGGCCACCACCAGCATTAACCAGGCCATTGTCGAGCGGCCCGTCATGGTCGGGTCAGTCTCCATAGACCACCACCCGCCAGCGGGTATAAAGACCAAACAGGACGTTGAATATTTCCTGATCCGCATGCCGCAGGGTGGTGATACCGCCGTTGGCAGCTGCGGCGGCATAGCTGGCATCGCCCCAGGCAAACAGCCACAGGACGCTGCGGGCCTCGGCCACGCCGGTCTTTTCGCCCAGGGTGGTCCGGTCCAGATCCACATCCAGGGGAGATTTCACATTCACATAAGCGCAGCCGGAAAGCATCATCAGGCCGGCGGCCAGGATCAGCACAATCATCATTCGAATAAAATTCATGGGCGTTCCTCTTGTCAACGTTTCAGGTTCAGGGTTCAACGTTCACCGTTCTGGGTTTGATTTGATTCGTTGACCTTGTTCGTAGCCTACCCAGCTCCTGATCAAACCGCCAATCGCAGCGCGATTAGCTCGGGTAGGTAACCATTCACCGGTTCAGCGTTTATCTTTAATGGTTTCTTTGGCTAAGGTTTGATGAACTCGTAAAAAGTCGAAAAACGCTCTTTGTTGTCATCCCCGCGAAGGCGGGGATCCATTGATTTTAATTAGTTATGGATCCACGCCGTCGCGGGGACGACACCCCGGGGACTTTTTACGAACCCGTCAAGGTTTGGGTGCACCCTAAACCGAGGAAACGGCCCGGGCGCAGCAGCTTCCATGGGTTCCGCCTGCCAGTCGACAATATCGCCAAGGGCTTCGAGCCGCAAACGGGTTGCCTGTTGATTTTGGGTGTGAAGGTGAAGCCTGAGGCGATCGCCGTCCGCAGCGGCCACCAGAGCACGGCTGAAGGCCCGAGTGAAGAATCGATCCATGGTCAACACCCCAGCGCCCGGGTGATCTCCGGCTGAATTTCAAACTCCAGGGTCATGTCCGGCAGCTTTACGGCGACCTGTTCACCTTTTCCACGCGCGCATATCTCGCCGGTGTCCGAAAGGCGGATTTCGGAATCCATGGCAATCTTGTAGCGCGCTTCCGTGACCGTCGCCCGGCAGATGAAGCTGTCGTCAAACCGCAGCGGCAGGATGTGCTTGACGGAAGACCGGGTAATCGGAAACACCATCTGCCGGGATTTAAGATAACCGTAAAGATCGATGCCCACCGAATGGAAGAGCCCGAATCGGGCCACGTCGAAATATTTGAAATAATTCCCATGCCAGACCACCTGCATGGAATCCAGGTCGTGGAAAGGCACTTTCAGCTGAATATCGTAGGAGGCCGCCATATTAATTTCACTTCACGGTTTCAGACCGAACGCCTGCCAGATTCCGGCAGCCCATCCATTTTTTTGCCATTGCTCTGCTTTTTAATGGAATTCCTGCTTCAAGGCGACAACCAACGTTAAGACCTCTGCCAGAATTAATCAATGCCGGATGAAAGAAGGGGGGTCAATAAGGCGCGACAGTTGGGCCGGATAATCCATCCCTTTGGATGCACCGGTACCGTATGTCAGGCTGTCGCCGAAGCAAACAATGGTCTCGCCGGATGGCACGCGATTGACAATCATGGAGGTAGGCGTGATGAAATGATAGACCGCCACAATCGCGCTGAGGGCGATGATTCCGATAGCGATTTTTTTCATGCCGCAGTCACTTTTGAATCGTCTTTTTACCTCAACTCAGCGTTTGTTGATATTTTGGCATCTATGTTCTGCCGTCCCAAGGATCGGGGCCTTGCAGCACCCATCATTTTCGTCTATAATTCGACCATCTGTTAAGGTCTGCAGATCTTCACACCTGCACCGATTGCCGCGCCGGTATCGGCAACCCGCGCTTTAGCACGTTCTCAGCGCCTCATCCTACCTCCTTCTCATGCCGCCATGCATGAGGATCTGTTCAGATCCAACCCACATCGAACCGACTTGCGATCTTAAGGTCCTAATGGAATCGACCATATTTGTCATTCACCATCTACAAAGGAGGGAAAAAATGCCGATCTTCATGATGTTTGGAAAGTACACCACGCAGGCGATGCAGAACATCAGCCCGGACAGGACGGAAAAAACCGTTGAGGTGATCAAAGCCAACGGCGGGAAGGTCATTTCGATGTACGCGGTCATGGGCAAGCACGACCTGGTTTTTACGCTGGATTTTCCGGATGCGGATAACGCCTTTGCCACATCGGTGGCCCTGAATACCTTGACCGGGATCGCATTTACCACCTCACCGGTCGTCGAGGT
>JAGTUY010000090.1 GCA_018224455.1 Desulfosarcina sp. | reverse complement strand
TCGTTGAACTGAGCCGTTGATTCTATTTGGATTTTAAAGCTCGGTGCTTTAGCGGAAGGATAACCGTTTCTACCGGTCCCCAATGCCCCCAAAATATGCCTGGCCATGCGTTTTAAATGTCCGTGAACGGGTACTCTTTTACTGACGCTGAACCTTCTCGCTTTCTTCTTTCATACTGCCCTGGAGATGGTTGACGAAATGTATAGACGCATTCGAGAGGACCTACCGACTCGGAAAACGTTCTTCGATGATATCCCCGCCTTGACCCGGTATATGGGTTTTGACAACTGGGAGGTGATGCTGGCTTACATGGCACGGGGGCTCGAGTTAGAGTTCCCGGACACAAGCTAAGGTAAACACGCTCCTGGGGTATAAATCGTCCAGAAATCCGCAATTAGAATTGCTGAGACAGGTTGATACAACTTGCGGTGTGCATTATTTGTTGATAATACAATTTAATTTTTTTACTCCGGTTCTTGCAGCGCTGGACTTATTGTCACTAGTCGTTGTTATGTGGAAATCACTATCGCAGATAGGTTTTGTTGTGACTCGATCCTTCCAAAAAAACGGATGGTTTATTGCGGCCATCGCCATGATTTCGATTTGCGGCTACTGCAGCATGGTACACCGCCGATATGGAGGTATATCGGGTTAAACTTGACGGCGATCTGGTCTTCATGGACGCCCAAACATACCAGGATCTCGGCAAGGAAAAGCAAGCGCGTATCACCTTCAAAGAAACCGTCGTCGCCAAAGGTGAGCTGTTGACCATGGACGATGCCGAAGCCCGCGACCTCGGGTTTTCATCCATGAGCGTGGCCAATTTTGAAGCGATGCTCAAGCAATTGGCGCTTTCCGATCTGACCATCACGCGGATTGAAGAGAGCTGGTCCGAAAATCTGGTCAGTCTTATCGGCAAACTCAGTCCCATCTTGATGCTGATTGGCTTGGGTTCGCTCTACACGGAAATCAAGGCACCGGGTTTCGGCGTGCCGGGCATCGTCGGAATTTTATGTCTGGCGCTTGTTTTCTTTAACCAATACCTCGTCGGCCTGGCCAGCTATACGGAACTGCTGATCGTTGTCATCGGTCTGATCCTGATGGGATTTGAGCTGTTCGTCATGCCCGGCTTCGGTATTGCGGGAATCGCTGGAATCATTTGTATCACCGCGGGGTTGCTGCTGAGTTTGCAGAGCTTCGTCATCCCCGATCCCAATTTACCATGGGAGAAAGCGCTTTGATGTCGTCACCCGGGGAGAGTTCGTGACCAAGGGGTCGATTATTCGCATCGCCATGATCAAAGGGACCAGAATTGTCGTCGAGCGGAGTGATACCGATGAATAGCCCCATCCACTTACCTGTTATTCTTCAATTGATCGGCATACTGGTTATCATCGCCGAAATCATCCTTCCATCGGGCGGGATCCTTTCGATACTGGCCGCCGGTCTTTTCGGATACTCACTCTACCTCGTTTTTACGCAGCTATCCGCATCAACCGGCATGGCATTCGTCATCGCCGATTTAATCCTGATTCCGATCCTGGTCTATGTGGGTATCAAATTCCTGGCCAAATCACCGGTTACCCTGCGCACGAAGCTGTCAAGAAAAGACGGGGTGACCGCTCAGTCAATAGGCCAGAAAGAATATGTGGGCAGCCCGGGCCTCGCGCTCACCGATTTGCGGCCGTCCGGGATCGCCCAAATCAATCAGGAACGAATGGATGTCGTCACCCAAGGCGAATACATCGAAAAGCAAACCCCAATTATCGTCATTGCCGTAAGTGGCAATCAGATCGTCGTCAAAGCTCAGAATAGCGTATGAAAAGATCGATAACCTCGCAATTTTAAGAGCGAAAAAAGGAGTATCACCATGGACGCCAATTTGATTTTTCTTATCGTTATCGCGGTCGCCGTAATCATCCTGCTCTTTTTTGTCGGGTCCGCCATTTCGCTCTGGGTCCAGGCCCTGGTCTCCGGTGCACGGGTCGGATTGTTTAATATTGTTTTTATGCGTTTTCGCAAAGTGCCGCCCAAAATGATCGTGACGTCGAAAATTATGGCGGTCAAGGCCGGTCTCGATTTTTCCACCGATTCGCTCGAATCCCACTATCTTGCCGGTGGCAATGTGTCACGGGTTGTCCAGGCCTTGATCGCGGCAGACAAAGCCAATATCGAACTCGAATTCAACCGGGCGGCGGCCATCGATCTTGCCGGCAGGGATGTGCTGGAAGCCGTGCAGATGAGTGTAAATCCCAAAGTCATCGAAACCCCGATGATTGCGGCCATGGCCAAAGACGGCATCCAGCTCAAAGCCATTTCTCGGGTGACGGTTCGCGCCAATATTGAACGACTCGTGGGTGGCGCCGGCGAAGAAACCATCCTCGCCCGGGTCGGAGAAGGGATCGTCACCACCATCGGATCGGCTGACACCCATAAGATGGTGCCGGAAAATCCAGACATGATATCCAAGCGGGTGCTGGAAAAAGGATTGGATGCCGGCACTGCCTACGAAATTTTGTCCATCGATATCGCCGATGTGGATGTGGGCAAAAATATCGGTGCCGAACTGGAAACCGACCGGGCCGAGGCGGACAAAAAAATCGCTCAGGCCAAGGCCGAGGAACGGCGCGCCATGGCGTTTGCTGTTGAACAGGAGATGAAAGCGCGCGTAGAGGAGATGCGGGCCAAGGTCGTCGAGGCCGAGGCGCGGGTTCCCTTGGCCATGGCCCACGCCTTCGAACAAGGCCATCTGGGTGTGATGGACTATTACCGCATGAAAAACATCGAAGCAGATACCCAGATGAGAGATACCACCGGGTCTGCGGATGAGAAGACCGAATAGGAGCCAATTCATGAAAAATGTTATTACGCTGATCGTGATCCTCATTGCGGTATGGTCGATGGTCAATAAATACAAAGCCAAGCGAAAAAAAGGTTCGGGCGCCAAGCCAGCGCCTGGCAGCTGGGTTACCAAGCTCAAGGGTTTTTTAGCCGACATCCAAAGGCAAATCGAACAGCAGTCAAAAGACCGCAGCGGTAATGCTTCCGGATGGGATCGATTCCTGGATGACGGCGAGACTCACCGTTCTTCATCCGATGGGGATGACTTGGTCCTCGATGATCGTGTGTTGACAGAAGCGCAAACCCAGCCCCCTGCCAAAAAGATACCGCCCGTAGCGCCGGTCAGGGGGCAGACCTTCCGATCGGACAAAACACAAGTGGACCCCGGTGCCCTGCGGCGCAGGGCGTTAACTGACGGCAAACCGTCGCGCACGTTCATGGCTGCCAGCCGCGCCGACCTGCGCAATGCGGTGGTTTGGTCGGAAATTCTCGGCCCACCGATGGCCCTCAGGGATCAACGTCGTGGACAGAGATAGGAGCAAAGCTTCAGGCCCGCTGAATGCCGCTGCAGTATTGGCGGTGGTTGCCGGACAATGGTATAAAATGCCCATAGCCATGAGTCATAAGAAGCCTCATCTGCCCGAAAAAACGTGTTTGGTTTGCGGGCGTTCGTTCAGCTGGCGCCGTAAATGGGCTGACTGCTGGGATGACGTTAAATACTGCAGCGAGAAATGCAGGCGAAACAAAACAAATAAACAGGATCAGGAATGAAAAAAGCCGGCTTATTGTTTCCGCATCAACTGTTCAGAAAGCATCCGATGCTCGAGGAGGTGAATGCTGTTTATCTGGTGGAGGAGGATCTGTTCTTTAAACAATACGCTTTCCACAAACAAAAAATCGCGTTTCACCGAGCTTCGATGAAGGCTCTCGAAGCGGATCTGAAGGCACAGAAAAAAACGTGCCATTACATCGACTCCACAAAGCAGACATCTGATATACGGAAGCTGATCGAAACGCTTTCCAAAAATAAAAAGATAGAAGCGCTGCACTATATTGATGTGACTGATGATTGGCTGGGCAAGAATTTTTAGGGACAGCACCGCGTACTATTTGTACAATTTGAACATATTGTACTTATGGGGCAGATATTATGCTCAACAAAATTACGACAGCCGATGCCAGGAAAAAATTTTTTAATATTATCAATAGAGTGGCTTTCGGCGATGAATCTTTCGTCCTGACGCGTAGGGGGGAACCAATCGCCGCCCTGGTTTCTATGAAAGAACTCAAGCTGTTGCAGGAGATAGAAGACCATATTGATATAGAAGATGCTTGGAAGGCTAAAACTGAACCCGGCGACCCTATCCCTTGGGAAGAGTTGAAAAAGGAGCTAGAAATTTGAGCTACCGGGTAGCGACGATGTTGAGATTACCGATTACCATTAAGTATAAAACAATGGCTATAACCAATACGGCAAAGCGTGAAATCAGGCCGACCCATCCCGGTGAAATGCTTAGAGAGGATTTCATGCCGG
>JAGTUY010000089.1 GCA_018224455.1 Desulfosarcina sp. | reverse complement strand
TTCACAACACAAACCAACCCTTCAGAACAGAGGCTCAATGGCACAGGTCATAATCAAGGATATCGTTAAACGATTCGGCAAAATAGAAGTGGTCCACGGCATCAGCCTGGACATCGCAGACAAGGAATTCGCGGTCCTGGTCGGTCCCTCCGGCTGCGGTAAATCCACGGTGTTGCGCATGGTGGCCGGGCTGGAGAAGATCACATCCGGCACCGTCAGTATCGGAGACCGCATCGTCAACGACATCGCCCCCAAAGACCGGGACGTGGCCATGGTGTTCCAAAACTACGCCCTTTACCCGCACATGAACGTCTTCGGCAACATGAGCTTCGGGTTGAAACTGAGCAAAACCCCCAAGGCTGAGATTCTCGAACGGGTCAACGAAGCCGCCGCCATCCTGGGCCTGAACGAGTTGCTGCACCGCAAACCCCACGAACTCTCCGGCGGGCAGCGGCAGCGGGTGGCCATGGGGCGTGCCATCGTGCGCAAACCGTCGGTATTCCTTTTCGATGAACCCCTGTCCAACCTGGACGCCAAACTGAGAACCCAGATGCGTGTTGAAATCAAACGGCTGCACCAGAGAGTCCAGTCTACGGCCATCTACGTCACCCACGACCAGGTGGAAGCCATGACCCTGGCCGACCGCATCGTGGTGATGAGAAATGGGAACATCGAACAGGTGGGTCAGCCAATCGAACTGTTTCAGAACCCGGCCAACACTTTCGTCGCCGGCTTTATCGGCAGCCCGCCCATGAATCTGGTTCCCGCCCGCATCGTCAAAATCAACGAGGCCCTGACCGTCCGCCTGAATGACGAACTTAGCGTGCCCATCCCCAACAAGGCAGACATGCAAATCCGGGAAGAGACGGAGGTGATCATGGGCCTTCGCACCGAGGATTTTACCGTAGACCACGGCGACGGCGACTATCCCGAGGAATGGAAGTTGGACGGCACGGTGGAGGTGGTCGAACCCCTCGGCGGGGAAACCCACATGCACATGAATTTTAAAGGCATTACCTTTATCGTCAAAAGCGAGGGCCGCCGACTCTTTCACGCCGGCCAGCACCTGCGCATGGGCATGAACCTGAATCATCTGCATCTGTTCGATGCCGGCACGACTCACTCGATTTATTGATTGCCTTGATTCATGGGTAAAATAAGTGTACCTATAACGGGTCTGTCTGTCTGTCTTTACTTTTCCTGAACTGTTTGCATTTATTTTAGATTCCTTGATCCGGACACCGGACTGAGACCGTCTTATTCACCAAGGAGAACCCATCATGCAAGTGACCATCACCAAAGCCGACCAACGCAAAGCCAAACCGGATGAAAACAAACTGGGATTCGGCACGATCTTCACCGATCATATGTTCAACATGGACTACAGCGTGGAAAAAGGATGGTATAATCCCCGCATCGAGCCCTACGCACCCCTGGTGATGGCACCATCCACCATGGTCCTGCACTATGGTCAAGGGGTCTTCGAAGGCATGAAGGCCTACCGCAACGGTCAAGGGGGCGCTCAACTGTTTCGCCCCCAGGAAAACTTTAAGCGCCTCAATGCGTCCAACCGCAAGCTCTGCATCCCTGAAATCGACGAAGCCTTTGCTTTAGAGGTCCTCAAGCAGCTGCTGACCGTTGAAAAAGGCTGGATACCCAGCGCTCCGGGAACCTCGCTCTACATCCGCCCAACCATCATTGCCACCGACCCCTTCCTGGGCGTCCGGGCCTCTTTTACCTACCGGTTCTTCATTATTCTCAGCCCGGTGGGGGCCTATTACGCCGAAGGGTTCAACCCGGTGAAGATCATGGTCACCAAAGAGCATGTGCGGGCGGTGCGCGGCGGCGTGGGCGACACCAAGACCCTGGGCAACTATGCGGCCAGCCTGCTTGCCGGCGACAAGGCCCACAAGGCCGGCTACACTCAGGTGCTGTGGCTGGACGGCGTGGAGCAAAAGTATGTGGAAGAGGTCGGCGCCATGAACATCTTTTTCGTCATCGGCGACGAACTGATTACGCCCATGCTTTCAGGCAGCATCCTGCCCGGCATTACCCGCGATTCAGTGCTCGAACTGGGACGATCATGGGGAATGGCGGTGTCCGAAAGAAAAATCAGCATCGACGAAGTGATGGCCGCCCACGCCTCGGGGCAGTTGAAGGAAATCTTCGGATCAGGCACCGCGGCGGTCATCTCTCCGGTGGGCGAGCTTAAATACGAAGATGCGGTTATCACCATCGGCGACGGCCGGGTCGGCCCCATGGCCCACAAGTTTTTCCAGTCCATCCAGGATATTCAGTACGGCGTTACTGAAGGCCCGCGAGGATGGGTGGAACCCGTCTAAAGGTAGTAGGTAAATCACCATGCCCAAAAATCCAAATCATATGATCTTGAGGAGAGAGCACCCTGATCATCAATATTGGAGAGATCAAAATAACCATCGGTTGATTTCTGCCCTTATTTAAGATTTGGATATTGTTATTTGGGTTTTATTTGAGATTTGTTATTTGTAGTTTGTTATTTAAAACTAGATGTTTGCATTCTGCTGTTTCCCGGTCATCAGAGTTAATTATGCACATCATCTCAGCCAGGGAGGTTTCATGAAAATCAGAAAAGCCGTTTTCCCCGTCGCCGGTCTGGGTACCCGATTTCTGCCGGCCAC
>JAGTUY010000088.1 GCA_018224455.1 Desulfosarcina sp. | reverse complement strand
TGCATGAAGGCATGGTGATCGTGCTCGAATCGAGCACCTACCCAGGCACGACCCGCGAGATGGTCCTGCCGGAGATGGAAGCAGTCAGTGGCCTTTCGGTTTGCATTGATTTTTTCCTGGCCTTCTCCCCAGAGCGAGTGGACCCCGGCCGGGAAGATTGGACCACTATTAATACCCCGAAAGTCATCGGCGGGATCACCCCCGAATGTGGGGAAGTTGCTGCCGCCTGGTATGCACAGGCGTTGGATACGGTTGTTCCGGTTTCCACTTGCGAAGTGGCTGAAATGGCCAAACTCCTGGAAAACACTTTTCGGATGATCAATATCGGCCTGGTCAACGAGCTGGCGATCATGTGCGATCGTTTGAAGGTGGACGTGTGGGAGGTGATCGATGCTGCCGCCACAAAGCCCTTTGGTTTTATGAAATTCACCCCAGGCCCTGGCCTGGGTGGTCATTGTATCCCAATCGATCCACTGTATCTTTCCTGGAAATTACGCTCTCTGAACTACAACGCCCGCTTCATCGAACTGGCCTCAGAGATCAACACCTACATGCCCCGTTATACCCTTGGTAAAATTCAGGATGCCCTGAACCGACATCAGAAATCGGTCAATGGCAGCCGGATTTTGATTTTGGGGGTGGCTTATAAGCCTGATATTGATGACCTGCGGGAGTCCCCGGCGTTGGACATCATCCATTTGCTCCAGGAAAAGGGCGGGGATGTTGCCTATCATGACCCATACATCCCGCTGGTGGACCATGATAATATTCGCATGGAATCGGTCGAGGATTTGATGGCCGAGGTTAAACGAGCGGATTGTGTGGCGATCATCACAAATCACAGCGATTATGATTACCCCGCTGTCCTCGATGCGGCAAAACTGGTGGTGGATACCCGCAATGCCCTCGGCAAGCTTGGTAAAGACAATCCAAAAGTAGTCAGGCTCTAATGGGAAACTATCTCCTCACCGGCACGGCCGGTTTTATTGGATCGCGTGTGGCTGAATTTCTTCTGCAAGATGGCCATAATGTCTACGGCGTGGATAACGTCAATGATGCCTACGACGTTCGACTGAAGCACTACCGCTTGGGGAAATTGCAGGAGCGCAAGGGCTTTCACTTTCAAAAATGGGACCTTTCAGAAAAAGCCATCATCGATCGCCTGGCTGTTTGGCTGCCCGAGAAGGTCGACGGGGTGATCCACCTGGCGGCCTGGGCCGGCACGCGCCGCAGCCTGACCAATCCCTGGATTTATGTCGACACGAACGTCACCGGCACCCTGAACATGCTGGAACTCTGCCGGCAGCGAGGCCTGCCAAAGCTGGTCATGGCTTCGACGTCCAGCGTCTATGGGGAAGTTTCCAAACCACCTTACACAGAAAGCGATGACACCGATCGTCCCTTGCAGCCTTATGCTGCCACAAAAAAAGGCGCAGAAGCGATGGCGTATGCCTACCATCACTTATACGACCTGGATGTCACCGTTCTGCGCTTTTTCACCGTTTACGGCCCGGCCGGCCGGCCGCAGATGGTCATGTTCCGTTTTTGTAAGTGGATTGCTGAGGGCCAGCCGGTGGTGGTGAACGGTGACGGTGAACAGACGCGCGGATTTACCTATCTGGACGATATCGCCCGGGGGACGATTCTGGCGCTCAAGCCGCTCGGATTCGAAACCATCAACCTGGGCGGACATGAAATCATCACCATCAACGAGATGATTGGAATCCTTGAAGAAAAGATCGGCAAAAAGGCCATGGTCACACACCATGCTTTTCACCCTGCTGATGTGCGATCAAACCACGCGGATGTCAGCAAGGCCAGGAAGATGCTTGGCTGGCAGCCGCAGGTTGGTCTGGATGAGGGCATTTCTCACCTGGTGGATTGGTACATGCAGGAACGTAAGTGGGCGAGCCAGATCGAAACGCCATGAAGCGCTTCCTCTCTGGCCTGCAATCATGGGGGAAGGACGTCGTTCTCAAGAAAGTCATCGGTAATTCAGCTTATTTATTCGGCTCCCAGGCTGTTGGCGCGGTGCTTAGCATCCTCACCGCCAACCTGCTGGGGGTGACGGGGTTTGGCGCGCTGGGCGTCGTGATTGGTTTCGTTACCAACATCAACCGTCTGCTCTCCTTCCGGATGCGGGATTTTGTTGTGCGCTACATGGGCGGGTTTCTGGCCAAGGACCAGCGAACAGAAGCCGCTGCCGTGGTGAAGGTTGCCGCGATTGCAGAACTGGCTACATCCTTGGTGGCCTACCTGGTGCTGGTGCTGCTTTCAGGTTGGGGTGCGGCCAATTTTGCCAAAGACCCAGGGACACAGCCTTTGTTCATCATTTACGGCATCGCCATCCTGGCAAACGTCATGACGGAGACGGGCATGGGAACGCTGCAGGTGACCGGGCATTTCCGCTCTCAAGCAGTTTTGAACCTGATCCAAAGCCTGATGACGGCGGGTCTGTTTCTGATCGTCTTCCTGAGGCAGGGCGGCGTGTTTTCTGTGATGCTGGTTTACCTGGCTGGTAAAGTGATATTGGGGATCGGCCCGGTGCTGCTGGCCTTGTACTGGCTGCCCAAGAGCCTTGGCAAAGGCTGGTG
>JAGTUY010000087.1 GCA_018224455.1 Desulfosarcina sp. | reverse complement strand
GCCAGGCCTGGGTAGAGCTTGAAACCCGCACGGGCAATATCCTGGCCACCTACGGCACTGCTGAACCGTAGGCATGCTAGGCAACATTGCCGCTCAAACTCCGGCGCCGTTGCCACAGCCACGCGATGAAGACACAAACCTCAAAAAAGGCGGTCAGCGCTGCGGACTCAGGCCGCACATCCGCCCATTTCCAGGGAGGGGGTTCCCCACAATGGTAGAATCCATTTGCCGGTGCATCCGATCAAGGTGCATGGCACCACACCAATCCCCATATAGGCGAAGATCCGACCTGACACCAGGGTCAGGTAACACACGGGCATGGCCAGAAGGCGCTGGTGGGTCCCGTTGATGCGTTCCTGGATAAAGGCGCCGGCCATGGGCAGAACGATGAAAAAGATGCCGAACAGGGACCATGCCGGCACGTTCTGCTGCACCGACGCGGGGAGTACCGTCATCCGGCCCGCCAGCGCTTCGCCCGCTTCAGCCCGCACCAAGGGAAGGCCGTACCACTTCAGCTGCAGATCCACCTGCGGCGGCTGGACGATCATATCGGCAACGGGTTCGAGGGCACCGGCGATGGATCGGTTGATGTGGTCGGGCGGTATATGGAACCACAACTTCTACCTGGATTTACATTGAAAAATCAACTCCAAAAAAGAATCCTGCTTGTCTGGCTAGCCCATTGGTGGTAGATCGACCTACCTGCTCAATGACCTGATGGTCCCGTGGAAGCTGATCGTGATGGACCTTGTTAAAAAAAATCCCATGTTCCTTTACCTGGTCGTGCTTACCGTCGGCTCCACGGTGGGGCTGCAGGCGTGGACAACCCTGTTCAACAACTTTGCCGTAGAAGTGGCCCGACTGAATGGCGACGGCATCGGAATGATTCAATCCATCCGTGAGATTCCCGGCTTTCTCGCCCTTCTGGCGATTTTTATTATCCGGTTCATCCCGGAGCACCGGCTTTCCGCCCTATCCATCCTGCTGCTGGGACTGGGTATTTTCGCCACCGGGTGGTTTCCCTCCTTTGCGGGACTGGCCCTGACGACGCTGGTGATGAGCTTCGGGTTTCACTATTACGAAACCACCAACATGTCCCTCACCCTCCAGTATTTCGACAAACAGACCTCACCGTGGGTGTTCGGGAAGCTGCGTAGCATCTCTGCCGCATCGAGCATCGTCGTGGGGGTGTTTATTTTTTTTATGGCCTCCGCATTGGACTTTACCCGCATGTACATGATCATCGGCGGACTGATCATGGCCATGGCCCTATGGGGTTTCACCCGCAGGCCCACCAGCGCTGACATCGTTCCCCAGCGTAAGCGGATGATCTTTCGCAGGCACTACAGCCTCTTTTATTTTCTGACCTTCATGGCCGGTGCCCGGCGCCAGATCTTCATCGCCTTTTCAGTGCTCTTACTGGTCCAAAAATTCGGTTATTCGGTCCAGGCAGTGACCTTCCTGTTTGTGCTTAACAATGCCATCAACTATTTTCTCAGCCCCACCATCGGCCGGGCCATTATCCGTTTCGGTGAGCGCAAGGTGCTCTCCCTTGAATACGCCAGCCTGATCGCCATATTCCTTGCATACGCCTTCACCGATTCAAAATGGGTGGCCGGCGGACTTTACATTCTCGACCATATCTTTTTTAACTTTGGGATGGCCATCAACACTTTTTTCCAGAAGGTGGGTGATCCCGGCGACGTCGCGCCGACCATGGCTGTGGGGTTCACCATCAACCACATTGCCGCCGTTTTTTTGCCGGCCATCGGCGGTTATTTCTGGATTGTCGATTATCGCATCCCCTTCATCGCCGGCGCCGTCATGGCACTGATATCCCTGACCGCCGTCCAGCAGATCCGCACATCGCCGAAGTCAACTGAATCAACCGATCCGCTGTAGGGCATCGATGGTCTGCCGGATTTCCGCTTTGGTCAGTGCTCTGGGGTTTCCCCTTCACCTGTCAATAACCGGAAATTGCTGCGCGCCCTTTTGCCCGTTGTTTAACCTTGACTTTGGGCTGGCAACTGGATAAAAAGCGTTAGACCTAACGACCGGTCGGTAAAATGGCCTGTTTTTCATTCCTTACCGTTGACCGCCTGCCGGTCATATACCGTTACGCTCGGAGACGCAGCCTTTATGGCTGACATGAAAACGACCATAAAAACCGTATGCATTGATCTCTTTTTCAAAAAAGGATATTTTGCCACCAGCATCAGCGACATCGCCGGCGGCAGCGGCATCCAAAAGGCCAGCATCTACTATCACTACGCCAGCAAAGAGGATCTGCTGTTTCAACTATTAACGTCCACCATGGACGATCTGACCACCGCCTTGAAACAGGGGCTGGCGGCTGCGCAGGGTATCGAACAGCGGATGCGGGCGGCGGTGCGCAGCCATGTGTGCTTTCATCTGGAACGACAGAAGGAAAATGTCATTGCCAACGCCGAGCTGCGGGGGCTGACCGCCGAGCACTATCGGTCAATCGTTACAAAGCGGGACGAGTACGAATCGATTTTTCAGGATCTCATTCGCCAGGGCACGGATGAAAGGGTGTTTGCCGATGTGGACGTCAAGAT
>JAGTUY010000086.1 GCA_018224455.1 Desulfosarcina sp. | reverse complement strand
TCGTGGACATGGTCCACGGCTGAATCCAGGCTGATCCAGAAATTGCGCAGGGGCGAATCGGCAAGTTGTTCGACCATTCGCGAAACGCGATGTTCAAACTCCTTTTTTAGGGGGTTGAGGCGGCGTGCTTTTTCCATGGGCTAAGGGTATACGTGTGGCGCCTATAACCCGCCGATTGTTGCCAGCGTGTTAGACAACGATTTGTTTTGCGTTATTCCCTAAACTCCTCGGCCCTCAACCTCCGCTTACTTTTAATCATTTTCTAACTTGCCGATAACACATCCCTAATTCTCGTCCTCTATGTTGCAGGCATCCGTAATCGGTGGAATCAAACCGGTGTTGATAAACGCAGGGAGGTGTCGATGTCCGACGATATATTCAGTGGCTTGGTTCTGATGGCTTCCATTTTTTGCATTGCAGCCAGCCTCTACTTCTCATTCTCTTGATCGGGGCCGCCCCGGGAAAGAAGGGAAGCATGAAAGGTGGAATGATTGAATTGGCCGGCCGGACAAGCCCCTCTCCAAGACGAACCGATGCCCCCCCGTCTGCGCAACCTCTCCGGGCGGCCAATCGCTTTAAACTGATCCACCTGCTGGGCATCGACACCGCGACCCCGGAAGGCCTGGCCCGGACCCTGCCCTTTACGCCGTCGGACACTACGGCGGGCGCTGAAAACGAATACCAGACGGCGGTCGTGGGCGATCGTCACCAGGTGGATCTGGCCCGTGAGATCGAAGATTCCGGTTTTTTCCGCAACCTGAGAAAGCGGGCCCTGCGGGGCGACGCGCCCCGTTCCACCGTCACGGCGCTGGAAGCCTTTCTGGCAGAAAACGAGAGCGGTGTCTGGGAGAACAGTTGGGTCCGCTTGCCCATCGAGGCCCTGAATCCCTTTGCCCGCGCCGTGTTCAACGATGATCTGCGATCCGATAAAAGCTGCGCCGACGGCCCTCAACGAAGTGATGCCTGCCGTTTTTCCATCAGCGATAACGGCCGCGATACCATTCGCATTCCCATCAGCTACCTGCTGAAACTGGCCCTGGCCGATGCCGTGGGCGGGCCGTCCGTTCACGCCACTGTTCGGGAGACCGGACGGTCGGCCATGAACCATTTTCTCTCGGACAACACCTCGCCGGAGACCTTCTCCTTCCATCCGGTTCCGATGGACGAGCAGTCCGGGATGGGAAAAAGCCTTTCCCGGGAAACCTCCCTGCGTTTTCTGCTCTCGCAACTGCTGATTCAGTATGCCAACCGGCAGTTCGGGCTGATCGACAGCGGTCAGCAGGCGGTCCTCTATTTTGCGCCCCATCCGCCGGTACGCCAGAAGCGGCTCAACAACCTGATTTCGGACAGTTTCTATCGTTCCCTGTTCATGAGCCCCTGTCTCTCCGGCTGGAATGAAGGCGAGGCCAAGCATCGCTACATGCATCTGTGCCACACGGTGCTCTCCCGCAGCCAGCTCAATGCGGTCATCAAGCTCAGGGAAGCAGGCATCATCGCCCACAACCTGGTGGTGCTGCCCAACACCTCCAACATCAGCCTGGCCAACAACGGCACCCATATCAGCCTGGGCAGCCGCAAGCTCAGCCGCCTCATGCAGGACCCCGGGTCCGGCTTCGGACCACTGGAGGAAAAGCGCTACGGGGACCTGGCCATTAAAATCGTGGAGCATTTTCTGCCGCTGTTCGTGGGCACCTATTCGGCGGCACCCTACCGGATCGACTTCATGGATTTTCACCCGGAGCGGGTCCTGGGTTTTCTGCCCCACGAACTGGATTTCACCCACCTGCGGATGCTCTGGCGAAGATGGAAAAAAAAGGCCCGCCTGAGCATATTGGGCAGCAGCATTACGCCGTTTGGCCCGGAATGGCTGGATCGGAACCTATCCCGCTGCTTCGGGCTCAAAGGGGATTTTGTCCCGGATTTCAGGCTGATCGATTATCTGGTGGCGCTGATGGCCACCGACGAAAGCCCCGCCCTGGACGGCTGCCCGGGAAACGACGCGCGGCTGAAAAAAGACCTCGGAGACATGGGGGTCTTCGACCCCTGCATGCCGCTTTATATGCTCTACCGGGCCCGCTGTTTTCAGACCATGGGATTCAGCGGATTCGAAGGACGCCATTACAGCCTTTTTGAGAACCTGGATCGGGATATGGGGCACGCCGCCAACCTTCAAATGCTGATCACGGCGCTGGCCTATAAATATATCTTCACCGGAAGCATCACCCACGCCGACATCCCCGATCATCCGTTCGTCGAGAGTGAACGTCGCCAGATTTTTTTCGGGGCGGCAGCCGGCATTCCAACCTTCTACGTGCGCACAGAAACTCCCAACCGCCTGCTTGCCCGGATGGTTAAAAAAACTCAGAATACCCGGCCCAGCCGCCGGTATGCCGGATACACACGGGTTTGCATCGCGGACTTTCAACAGACGCTGATCCGGCTGTTGAAGGAAGATGCCCCTGAATTGATCGAGATGGGCGGGCTTGACCACACGCTCCACGATTTAACGGATCGTTTCGACGAGGCCGGCCAGGATAGCGTCGCCGACCGGCTCACCCGCCGCATCTGCCAGGCGGCCGGCGTGTCGTCACCCATGGCGTTGAGCAGTGATGAATTCAATGCCGCCGCAGAGACATTTTACCGGGAGCGGCTGAAGAAGGAGCAGATGGGACAGGCGCTGGACGAGTGGTCCGAACAGGTCCGCCAACTCGACGGCATGCCGGCCTGGCGCAGCGGGCATTTCAACCAGGCCCTGTTTGCTGTGCTGAAGGGCCGGGACGCATCCGCTTTCATTTCCACGGCGCGATCCGCGGTGGTTGCGGAGGAGCTTCCCTTGGCCGCCATCACGCGTCTGATCCACCTCATGCTGTTGACATTAGGCCATATGCGACGGCAGTCTGAAGCTGTTCACCCGGAGGAATGACAGATTGACAACCGTGCCCAGCCCCCACCAGTACATCGACAGGCAAACCTCCCGGGTGGCGACAGAGCACCTGATTGCCGATCCGCTGGTCAACCGCCTCTATTCGAGCGCCAGGGAGAACGCCCCCCTGCTGTTCAAGGCGGTAACATCCCGGCGCATGTCGGCCATCCTCGGTTTTCTCAATTTTGACCTGCCGGTTCCCAAAAGAGCATCGGGTAACGCCAGTCGAATCAGGGCCATGGGCATCGACTTGGCCGAATGCCTGGACAGACCGCAAGACCTGAACACGGCCCGCAAATTGTTTGAGCGCAAAATCCGATACTGGCAATGCCGCCCTATGCCACCAGGAGCAGACCGGATCGTCTCTCCGGCCGACGCCCGCGTGATTGTAGGCTCCTTCGATTGCCACGACGCCCTTTTCCTTAAAGAAAAATTCTTCTCCTTTAATGAGCTGATCGGCGAGGACAAGAGCCAATGGATCAACGCGTTTGCCGGCGGCGCGTTCGCTGTTTTCCGGCTCACGCCGGATAAATATCACTACAACCATGTGCCGGTTTCCGGTCGGGTGCAGGAGATCTATACGATCGACGGCCGCTGCCACTCGTGTAACCCGGGCGCCGTGGTCTCCATGGTGACGCCCTTTTCCAAGAACCGCCGGGTGGTCACCGTCATCGACACGGACGTCCCCGGCGGCACGGGGATCGGACGGGTGGCCATGATCGAGATTGTGGCCATGATGATCGGTGACATCGTCCAGTGCTACAGCACCCATGGCTACGACGATCCGCTGGACCTGTCTCCCGGCATGTTTGTGGAGAAGGGCTGTCCCAAAAGTCTCTACCGGCCGGGCAGCAGCGTCGACGTGTTGATCTTTCAGAGGGATCGCGTGCGGTTTTGCGCAGACATTCTGGCCAATATGCAGCGCCGGGATGTGATCAGCCGCTATACGCTGCATTTCCGGTCACCCCTGGTGGAAACCGATGTCCGGGTGCGTTCGGAGATCGGGTGGAAGAAATGAAAAAAGGGGTGCAAGGGGTCGGGGATTCGAGGAGTCGCGTGAAAGGCGTGTACACTGACGGATCCGTTGGCTTGGTGACGATGGCGACCATTTTGGAGGGTATACCCCTTTGCCCCTTGAATCCTGGACCCCTTGATTCCACAATTTTTGTTATGGAGAGGTGTTTTTTCGCTTGACGAGTGCTTTTATGGATGAACCCTTCACGATTATAGGAGAAATATCATGGCAAACTGGCTCTTTGTATCGACAATTGCCCTCTTACTGGCACCGCTTTACATCTGGTGCTTCAAGGCCCTTCCAGGTGAACGCTGGCAGATCATCTGTGCCATTCCCATTCGCAAGATGGCTGATGGGTCCTGGCAGGGTCTTAACCTGACTTACTACGGCCTTTTCAATGCGGCTTCCCTGTGTACAGCGGTTGCGCTGGTATTTATTCTTACCGGTGCTGCCGGCGTCGGGTTCACTATTTTTGCGGCCGTTATTACCGTTCTGCTGGCCTTTTGCCTACCCGCATCGCGAATGATCGCCGGTTGGGTGGAAAAGAAACCCAACACATTCAGTATCGGCGCGGCCTCATTTTTGGGGATTGTTTTGGGCCCCTGGCTGGTGTTGTCCTTGGAAAAGGTCGCCGGACGCTATATGGGCATCGATTTTGACACCATGGCAATGATGTCCGCCCTGATGATCGGCTACGCGCTGGGCGAGGGCATCGGCCGGCTGGCCTGCATCAGTTTTGGCTGCTGCTACGGCAAGCCCATCGACCAGATGCCGCAGTGGGTCCAGCGTTACCTATCATGGGCGACGTTTCGGTTTACCGGATGCACCAAAAAGATCGTCTACGCCCATCACTTGGAAGGCAGAAGGATCTTTGCCGTGCAGGCCGTCACCGCGGTGCTTTACAGCGCAACTGCGCTGATCGGTACGTTGTTGTTCCTCAACGGCATTTTTGCCTGGGCATTTTTCTTATGCCTGTTCGTCACCCAGGGCTGGCGGTTTCTGTCCGAATTCCTGCGGTCCGACTATCGCGGTGACCGCAAGATCAGCGTTTACCAGATCATGAGCCTGTTGACCATCCCCTACGGCCTGTTGATTCCGTTTCTGTTTCCAAGTTCCGGCCATGTTGTCGATCTGCTGAGCGGACTTCGCGCAATCTGGAATCCGGCTGTATTTCTCTTTCTTCAGGTTGCCTGGGTGATCATGTTTTTTCGAACCGGCAGGAGCCAGGTCACCGGATCGGCTCTCTCCTTCCATGTCCACACGGATCGCGTATGAAAAAGAGGTTCTATTTTCTGGCTTCCGACCCGTGTCGTTACACTTGAAACCTTTGGATCTTCTGTTCGGCACAACCACACGTGGCCATCCAACGCATTAAACATACTGCCCTGACGATCTCCAACCGCTTCATCAAACTAAAAGGGGCGCCACGCGAAATCGCCCTCGGCTTCGCCTTGGGCCTGCTGATCGGCATGACCCCTTTTTTCGGGGTCCATTTCTTCTCGTCAATCTTGCTGGCCTCCCTGCTGGGGTGGAGCAAGATCGCCGCATTTATTGGTGTAAACATCACCAATGTGGTCACGGCACCGCTGATCTATCCGCTCAATTATTGGGTGGGCGTTAAGCTGGCAGGGTTTTCTGAGGAGATCGACTGGTCGGCGGGCCTCAAGATTACCGATATGTTGGCGCTGATGCAGCAGTCGCCGCTGATCCTGATCGACCTGTCCATCGGCGGCATCATTCTGGGCATTCCTTTGGCTGTCGGCGGCTATTTTTTTGCCTTTAGAATTATTCGCCACTATCGCCAAACGGTCGTGAGTACTGGAACCGACTGATGTCCGGAAAGACGCGATGGATCAGAAGTGCATTGAGACTTCACAAACACCGCAGCATTGATCGTCTATCACGCATCCTCAGTACTCAGCACTCAGACCTCAGTCTTCCGACCATTGCTCGCGGTAGGATAGGCATCCTTCACTACCCATGAACCGCGCCAGCGGATTGACCTTTGTTTGCATCAGATCAACGATGCCTCTCTCTCGGCTAATCGAATCCTAATTGCCCTCTAATTCTTTGTGAACCTTGGTTTTGCACAAGATAATAAATTACAGCCGATCCATTTAGACAAATCTTTCAAACGGAAGGTGTTCAACGTGTATTCAAACGGACAAAAACGAGGACTCAGAGCCCTAAGAGAAATACAAAAGGTGGCCTGGCCGTCCGATGATAGGTGGGAACCGTGCAAGAACAGCAAATGTTTTGTGAACTGCATTTGCCCCAAATGCACGGTTCGCCACAACATTTACATGCGGTGGACCGGGCGGGGTGTACCGCGCAAGTACTGCACGACCTGTCGACCGCAGGTTGCCGGATACGACGAGGTTGCCTTTAATGAGGCTGCTGTCTCTTTTACCGATCACTCCAGAAAACGAGGGCGCCGTAATGAAGCGGAATGAGTTCCCTAAAACCGATGACCCAATGATAACAAAGGTTACCTGGTTAATGGCATTGTTAAGTTTAATTTCCATTGTCTTTATGATTGGCCTAATCAACAACCGTATTGATCAAAAAGGAACTTGTTGGAGAGGATGCGGATTGAATGTCGACGACCAGGTGACACACGCTGGTTCTCCGGACTATGCCCAAACGGTGAGATGGCTGAGCCACACGCCCAGCGATACCGAAGATCGGCGTTCCAACGGTGATGGTAGACCGGTGATTTTCTCACTGCCTACCAGTTTCGATCGTTCTGGCAACCCACCGGTCGGGTTCACTTGGCTTCCAACGACTTCCAGCCAGGCAACTTACGTGCGCCACATCAATCGCTTTACCATCATTCAAAGCATCGCGCATAGGGATTCGAAGATATCTTCGCTGCCGGACAACCCACATGTTTTTGAAACGGTTTGGTTGCTCGCATGTGGTGTGATTGGCCTGGCCGGATTGAGCAGGCGTAAAAGGGTATAATGGTGGTCTACCCGGAAAGCGGGAGGATTTCCTATCTCTCGGATTACGCTTGATCGTTCAAACTGTTTTTTAACCCTCCTCTAATAAAAACCAAATCGTCAGATGCAAAGTATGGCCTGTCTCGTACATGTGGTGCGCGACCTAACTTCATACCCCTTTGGATAGAACCATTTTAGCGGCCTGCCGAGACAGGGTCAGACAGCTGAAAAACCACTGTTAACGCAAGGTTTTCTGCCGCCTTCTTCGTTTTTCCGTTCAAATGGCGCGTCCTGAGGAATGTGTATGAACCAAATCAACCGTAAAAAAAAAGGAGGTGATTGGAAAGAATGGATATACCAGTGGACAGATTTTTTACTCAAACGATTTTAAAGACATCGACCCACAAAGGAGAAATCAGATGATGATGAGGAAGAATAAAATGTTGAAAGTCGTACTCGTGGCCATCAGTGTGACGCTTTTCATCGTCGGCAGCGTAAGCGCCTTCGAGGGCATTGACCTTAAAAATTATAAAAACGTGATCGTCCTGATTCCCGATGGCTGCGATGAAACCGTCCAGACCGTCGCCCGCTGGTACAAGGGTGAGGATCTGCAGGTGGACAAGATGGCCGGCGGCGGTGTCAAGATCCACATGGCCAATTCCGTGATTACCGGTTCGGCCGCTGCAGCCACGGCCTTTGCCACCGGCCACAAGACCACGGTCCGGTTCCTGGGTGTGGGGCCTCGGACGGATGACCTGCTGACCGGTTTTGAACCGACTGCTGAACCCTATGCCCCGGTGGCCAGCATCCTCGAAGCAGCCAAGCTGGCCGGTAAATCCACCGGTCTGGTTGCCACCGCCCGCATCACCCACGCCACGCCGGCGGCTTTTGCCTGCCATATCGAAGACCGTGGGTGGGACAATGACATCATGGAGCACCTGGTTTACAACAATCTGGATGTGGTTTTCGGCGGCGGTGCCCGTCACCTGATACCCGAAGATGCTTCTTACACAACCTCCTTCGGCGAAACCTGGGGCGGTAAACGAACCGACGGCGAGAACCTGATGGACGTTCTGCTGAAGCGCGGCTATAAATTTGTCGACAGCAAGGATGGTATGCAGGCCTTATCTGAGGGCCCGGCATGGGGGTTGTTCGATGACAGCCATATGGAACCGGACATCGACCGTCAATACTTCCATCCGACCCAGCCTTCGATTGCCGAGATGACCGCCAAGGCCATCGAACTGCTCGCCCAGGACAAGGACGGTTTCTTTTTAATGGTGGAAGGCTCCCAGGTGGACTGGGCTGGACACAACAACGACCCGATATACATGACCACGGATTTCCTGGCCTTTGACGAAGCGGTGAAGGTGGCCTGCGATTTCGCCGATGAAAAGGACAAAACCCTTGTCATGGCCTTTGCGGACCACAACACCGGAGGCATGAAAATCGGCCACTACTACACGGCGATGGGTTACACCGAGACCACCGTTGAAGACCTGGTCGAGCCTCTCATGGGCATGCAGATCACTTCCGTCGGCCTGGTGGCCATGCTGGAAGACGACACGGATGAGGACCTGATGGCCAAAGTTTTAACATACTGGAATCTGAACATCATCCAGGATGATGTGGATGAGATCCGCGCCCTCGAACCGTCGGTTGGTCTGGCTTACGCCCTGGCACGCGTGCTAAGCAAAAACTACACCGCGATCGGCTGGACCACCCATGGCCACAACGGTGAAACGGTTCCCTTCTGGACCCATGGCACCAAAAATGTCAAAGTGGGTATTATCGACAATACCGATCTGGCTAAAATGGCGGCCGATGCCATGGATGTCGATCTGGACCGGGCCACCAGGAAGCTTTATGTTGATCTTGACACCGTCACCAATGACTATGCGATCGAAGACGACGGTATGGGGAACATGACCCTGATGCTCGCCGGCGCCGAACTGCCGATTAGCAAGGACTATATGAAAATTGAAAAGAAAAACGGCGGGAAAAAGATTGTCAAGCTCCCGGGCCTCACGGTTTATGCCCCGGCCACAGGCAAGGTCTACGTCGCCAAAAAAGCGCTGAGAAAACTTGGCCTCAGATAATTCATCGCTGCTCAACCGATGCCCCAAATAGAGGCGGCCTGGTTGATTGAGCCGCCTCTATTTTATTGCGCGCCGCGGGCTCTCGTCTGCAGCGTCACCAGTTAAGGGCCCTGGAAAAGGCCACACTGCATCAGCTCTTTTTTAGACGCCCATTACCACTGATTTGGCTGCCTGTTTGACCGATGGCATCACCCGCCAAATTGGACAGGATAGACAAATACCGTATCGATTTCGTTCCTGGCCCAACCGATAAAATCCATATTCATGATAAAATCAGACACCTTTTTTAAGAAGACGTCGGATTGAAGGGTGGTCTCTTTGACGTCAACGGCGATAACCTCCCCAGTATACTCCACCGCGACCCGAAAAACGACGGAACCGGCCTGCAGTTGTGGATCCGTGGACTGCATCCGATAAAACAGCACCTGCCCGTTACAGATTGCAGGGACCATATCGCGGATAATGCTGGCTTTGCTTCGCGGGCCTTCCAAAATGGTTAGTCCTTTAACATGCTGAGGAACATGCGCCATGCAGCGGCGCGGATCAAAAGGTTTCTTTTGGATATGGGGCGCACAGGCTGCAGCAACTGCCAGGACGATAATGGCCATTACCACCCGCCCGGAGCGCCAACGAAGCTTGCCAACTCGGTTCGATCGTCTGAACATGTATTCCAATTCCTTTCATCATTCGTAAGGTGACCCAAGCCATCCTGCCTTATTCGAACTAAAGATTCGCATTAATCTCTGATTTTTGTGAGTTTTTAATGAGAACCGTTTCAAAGCCGTATTCAGATCTAAATTGCATTGCCGCCGGTGAAATAATGGTGTCGTCATCGGCAGTGTGAATATCGTTGGACGGCTATTCGTCAATTGAAAAATAGTAATCCTGGCACGCCTGGCATATGAAGGATATGCTGTATTCAAGTTTCGAAAGGGACGTTCGGAATGAATTGGCGGGTCTGGCACAGATTTTACACAGTTGGTTTTGCTTGGCTGCATAGCTTCTTAACCGAACGTCCTTATCTGACAAAGCACCGATTAACTCCTGAAGTCTATCCATTTTAAAGATTCCTTGAAATGGTAATGCCTGACCCCGCCACCCATCTCCAGGGACCGACGATTGGGGATCAACAGCGAAAAAATGAACGGCCTTGCCAGCCATCGGGTGTCCGTGGTGAGCGGGTTTGACCGCAGAGCCGTTCATCAGAAAAAGGGGGGAAGGTATTATATAAACGGTTCCGGGCGAGGCCCGGTCCGGGATGTAGGCCGAGTCCAACGAGTTCAACTTGCATCAGAAAGATTGGATTTTGATTAGGAGAGGTTTAAAATTCGATTAGCCCGCGAATTCAAGGGGTGTCCGATCCACAAGTTTGATCGGCGCGACGGGCCTGATCCATCTCCAGCAGGCGTTTTACGCTCTGGGCGGCAAGAAAGTCGAAGGTTTTTAAAAAGGCCACTGCGCCAGCCAATACGATCAAGCCTGCAATTGGGTATTGAATATCCATGTCTGATGCATTCCATTCCTGATAAGGTTTAATCGTAGAATGGCATGCTTATGTTAGCACATGATTAGGAAAAGGGTTGGCCTGCTCCGGGTGGTGGTCGGGCAAACCGTTGAAGGGTGCGGTTTGAAATCTATCGCCACCCTATCATACTGATTTATTTATATATATTAAATTTAAAAAATAATTGCAATGAATTGAATGGGTTGGCCGAAAAGCGGTCGATCTGCCTTTGGAAAATCATTTTCCTAACATTTCCCTAACAATTCAGCGCTACGGTCAGCGCGTTCCATCGGTAACCATGGATGTCGTCAGTCGAACCACACGCTTGGTATCGAACATATTTTCAAGCGGGTGGCAATGCCATTTGAAGGAGCCCCAAATGATTTCCGACAATTGCAGCATCGAAGAGTTCGTGGAGACGGTAAAGGGAAGGGATACGTGGGAAGCGCTTTCCCTGGCGATTGATGAAGCCACCCTTGCCGACCGCATCTTTATCCGCGCGCACGGGCGCACCGGCAAAGGACGGCTGTGCGGCCAAACCTATGCAAGACACTTGAAGCAACTGATCAATTATTTGCGGTACGAGGTTAAACCCCGACGCCCCAACAGCAAAGCCTACCGCCTTTATATGGCCCATTGGGGAACCATGCAGGAAGTCAATTCGGATCTGATGACGGTTGCGCCGGTGCGGACCGGACACTGAATCCATGCGAAACACGCCGGTCAAAGAACAGAAATAGTTTCCTGACCTGCCGCATTGCGTAGGTTGACTCGGTTTTTTTATTGCCTCATCCATTAGCAGGTATTTTCCTTTTGGCCGACTGCAATCCCTGACAGACCAACCGAAAGGCAACTGCTTTCATGATATCCGGTAAACGATTTGCAGCGGTCGACATCGGCTCCAATGCAGTTCGACTGCTGCTGTCGGAGGTGTTCGAATCTTACAGCGGTCCCTGTTTCCGCAAGATTTCCTTGATCCGCATGCCCATCCGGCTGGGCAAGGATGCGTTTATTCTCGGTAAGATCTCCCCGGAAAATGCTGATCGGTTGCTGGATACCATCCAGGGTTTTAAATCCCTTGTCGCCGCCTACCGTCCCCTGAGCTTTCGGGCCTGTGCCACATCAGCCATGCGCGAATCCGGAAACGGCGAGAAAATCCGCAGGCAGATTCTGGCCCAGACCGGCGTGGATATCCAGATTATCGACGGCAAGGAGGAGGCCCGGATCATTTTTGCCAACAACCCAAAGGGCCGTCTGGCGGATGACAATTTCCGGCTATTTGTCGATGTGGGCGGCGGCAGCACTGAGATCATCATTTATTCGGATGGTCAAACCGTTTCCCGCTCCTTCGGTATCGGAACGATCCGCCTGCTTGAAAATTTAGTACCCCGGTCGCAATGGAAGGAGTTAAGATCCTGGATCAGCAGGCATACCCGCAATTTTTCCAACCTCGAGGCCGTCGGCAGCGGCGGCAACATCAACACGATCATTAAAATGGCCCAATGCAAGGCCGACAGGACCATCACCTACGGCAAGATGAAAAAGGTCGAAAATCATTTGAATTTTTTTTCTTATGACGATCGCATTACCAAACTCGGCATGAAGCCCGATCGCGCGGATGTGATCATACCTGCCCTGAAAATCTATATGTCGGTGATGAAGTGGGGAGGGATTCGGTCGATTGTCGTGCCGCAAATTGGTCTGGCGGACGGGATGGTTCGGATTATGTACCGCCGGCACCTCCGATCCAAAAAGAAAAAAAAGTCCGTACCTTCGAAAAAATAGACCCACCCATTGTCACCGAGCAGTAAAGGCCTCGGAAAAAAATAAATCAGCCATTCTTGACTTTACGTTTTTTTTTCCTTTT
>JAGTUY010000085.1 GCA_018224455.1 Desulfosarcina sp. | reverse complement strand
GCCCAGCTCACGCATGCAGCCGATGGCCTGGGAGGCAAAGGCCTCGTTGAGCTCGATCATGTCGATGTCATCCAGGGTCATGCCCGTGGCGGTCAGCACTTTTTTCACCGCAGGCACCGGTCCCAGTCCCATGTAGGCCGGATCCAGTCCGCCGGAGCGGAAGGCCTTGATCTTGACGATGGGTGCCAGGCCGAGGTCCTTGGCCTTTTCCGCGCTCATCAGCAGCACAGCCGCCGCGCCGTCGTTGATGCCAGACGCGTTGCCGGCGGTGACGGTGCCGTCTTTCTTGAATGCCGGTTTAAGCCTGGCCATTTTTTCCAGTGTGGTGTCCATGGGACGCTCGTCGGTATCCACGATCGTATCCCCTTTGCGGGATTTGACGGTCACCGGAACGATTTCCTGGGCGAAGAGACCTTCGGTGATGGCGGCCCGGGCCCGGGTGTGGCTGAGCACGCCCAATTCGTCCTGTTCCTGGCGGCTGATGTTATACAAACCGGCGATATTTTCCGCCGTCAGACCCATGTGGTAGCCGTAGAAGATCTCATACAGGCCGTCGAACACCATCAGGTCGTAGATGTCACCGATGCCGGTCAGTTCCATGCGGTGCCCCCAACGGGCCTTGGGCAGGGCCATGGGCGCCTGGCTCATGCTCTCCATGCCGCCGGCCAGCACCACGTCGGACTCGCCGGTCATGATGGCCGACGCCCCCAGAGCGATGGCTTTCAGGCCGCTGCCGCAGACCTTGTTGAGCGAAAACGCCGGGGTCTCCTTGGGAAGACCGGCGCGAATCATGGCCTGCCGCGCCGGGTTCTGGCCCTGGGCCGCCTGAAGCACGTTGCCCATAATGACTTCATCGATGGACACGGTCGGCATGTCATCGGCCCAGTCCATGGCATTCGTCTCCAGTTCGATGAGCCCTTGGTCTTTCAAGGCATCAGGCCCTGCCGCCTTCAACGCGTCACTGGACTGGGGCCGCAAACCGGCATTTTTAAGGGTCTGTTTCATGACGGTGGCGCCCAGATCCACCACCGGAACGGTCTTTAACGATCCGCCGAATGATCCCACCGCGGTTCTGGCACCACTGACAATGACGACTTCTCTCATTTCCATCTCCTCCCGTTGTTGATTCTTGGCAGTGCAGCTGATATGAACGAATAGGACTGCCGATTGTATATTATGCAGCAAAAAGCGCCGATCCAAACGGTTCCGGTCAATACCACATATTCCGCGAGGGTGTCCAACACGAAATGAAACGCCGCCTGTATGCCCCGGCCGTGCTTGTCGTCGGTCTGCTGAGCGCTCAAATCATCGCCACCGCCCATGTCTACCTTTCCAACCTGGACCTGTTGCAGGCCACCGAGGCGGTGATGCGCAGCGGCTACCTGGCTGTACCCAACGCCAGGGTGGCCGAGCATCTCAACTCTCTGGCAACCGCCATGGCCGGAGGCCTGTTCTTCACCCTGAGCATCGGTGCCGGTCTTTCCCTGGTCACCCTGATCGGTGCCTGGCTGTGGGATCGGACCTTCCGGCGACGTCGGACGGCGATCTTTTTTTACCTATTGATATGGGCGGCCGGCATGGTCCTGGTCAATAGCAACGGCTGGAACCTGGCTGGCTCCGCCTATCTGGTGGTGGTGCCGCTGGTGACGGGTTTTGCCGCCATTCATCTGTTACCGGCCCGTACGACACTGGTTTCAACCGCCGGTGTCCTCTGGCCGGTATCCGCCGCCATTATCCTGGCCCTGCTGTGGAGTCTGGTGCTCGACCGCCACATGTTCAGCAACATCCGCGATCATCTGCTGTTGGGAAACCGGGCCGGCCAGGCCATCACCGACGCCTATTATGCCTACACCCTGTTCCCCGCCGAGGCGTTTAAATCCCTGGCGCAGAAACAAGTCCGCACCTGTGTCCTCGGCAGCAATCTGGACCGGGCCAACTGGAACCGGCTCGAACGGACCGTCCGCGCCCATGACTACCTGCCCGTCCCGGCCGGCTACCCGGCCGACCTGACCATCGGCCAGCACACGGACCCAAACAAGTTTTCCCTGGAAAACGACCGGCAACCCGCTCTGAGCGTTCCCAAGGGTGAACTGCTGGGCAGTCCCGATCAAGCGCTGACCGCCTACTCCAGCCAACTGGACCGCAACCGTATGTTCAGAACCCTGACCCTGGCCTGCCTGCTGTTGGGATTACCACTGATTCTTTTTAGTTTTCTATTCAGCGTGCTGGGCGCGTTGCCCCATCTTTTTTTAACCGTGGCCGTTTCGGATCTGATCGCCGCCATCGGTTGCATCGTGGTGGGCGGCATCCTGCTGGTGCCCGTTTACCAGGGACATACCGCCACCGCTGTCCCCGCCAATCCGTCCATGGCCTTGTCCGCGCCTTCGCCGATCACCCGCATCGCCGCGCTCAGGCAGGCCTGCGAAGACCGGCGGGACATCGCCGTGGAAGCCAAAAAGCAGGGAATCGAAAATAGCCCCCACATCGCCGAACGATACTGGCTGGCACGCAGTCTGGCCTACACCCGGGATCCGACGGCCCATGCCATGCTGCTGGCCCTGGCTGACGATCCGTCGCCCATCGTGGTGTGCCAGGCGCTGTGGGCTCTGGGAGAGCGCAAAAACCAGGCCGCGGTGCCGGAGATCATCAACCGGATCAACACCTCTTCCCACTGGTACATTCAGATGTATGGCTACCGCGCCTTGAGGACACTGGGATGGGTCCAACCCCGATCTCCACAACTTTCCTATTAGCGTCACTGTCGGCCGTGGCCCTGCTTGAAACGGCAGCCGCCTATTTGGGCACCCGGACGCAACTGCCCCGTCTGTGGTTGATCGCCGGCACCCGAGCGGCGCAGATGTTCGTGGTGATGACCCTGGCCGTGGTCCAGGGTGGCGGTCTCCAGACGCTCGGACTGGACAGGCGCACCCTGCTGAACGGCTTCCGAAAAGGGCTGGTCTGGTCCGCCGGATTCGCCGCTGCGGCCAGTTTGCTGTTTATGGGCCTGCTTATGGCCGGCCTGGACCCGTTCACGCTGGTTCGATCGCCGCTGCCGCAAAGGGCATACCAACGGGTTCTGTTTTTTATGGTGGGGGGAATCGTGGCCCCGGTCGCCGAGGAGATCGTCTTCAGGGGATTGATATTCGGTTACCTGCGCCGATGGGGCGTTCCTGCGGCGGTATTCATCTCAACCGCCTTGTTTGCCGCCCTTCACTTACCGGCGGTACCGATCACCCAGGTCGTGGGAGGGCTGGTTTTTGCCGTGGCCTACCACACGGGCAGGAGCCTGATGGTGCCTATCGTCATCCACGTGCTGGGCAACCTGGCGATCTTCACGCTCTCCCTGCCCTGGTTTCGCTGAGGTCTTGCCAGATCAATGCGGCGGGGAGACACATCCGATCCGATGATCAGAATGTCAGATAGGAGATCGGTAGGCATGGATCCTTGAATTATTCACACCTTGACAGTTCCCGACTGTTTTTATAGATTTAAAACCTGCGGAAGTTGTCGTTCGGTTCACGGGTCGGCAAACCGCTCGCGTGCCAACGGTCGAATATGGGTTCCCATCAGCAGCGGGCACCTCACTAAAACCATTTTGTGAAATCAGATGAGCGCCGATAAAAAAGAGACACACAGCGGACTGGCCGCCCTGTTCGACGGGGTGGAATTGAAAAGCTTTTTCATCAACTATCTCTGGTTCATCATCGCCGTGGAGATTGTGATCTTTCTGGTGAGCTTTCTGGGGAATCTGGGCCCGGACAAGGCACCTTTTCCATGGAAGTTTTATTTTTACGTTTCCTTCACCACCCCGGTGGCCATCACCTTCCTGCTGGGCGTGTTCATTCTGGCATTCAACCAGTTCATCTTCGGCAATCGGCCAGCCGCCGGAGAGGATGGCGGAGCAGGCACGGATTCGGACGACAGCCGGTCCAAGCTCTTCCAGTTCAACCTATTTCTAAGCCACATGAAAAAGGTGCCGTTTCTGCCGATGCTGTTTGCCATCGTGGCCTGCACGGTGCTGTTTTACAAGCTGGATGCCATCTTTCTCTTCATTTTCAATGCCGGAGAGAAAATGGTCACCTACAGCCTCATCGCCGGCGGCGTCCTGCTGGTGGCCGCAATGATTTTCGGCATCGCCTGGATCGTCAGCAACTACAAGCTCAGCAAGCGGCACATGGAACACGAGTACCGCTACCGCAACGATGTGATGGAAAAGCTCGGCTTCCTGATCATGGAAGACGACACGGTAATCGATAAAAATGGCAAACTGATCAGCCAGAGGCATCTGCTTCTGCCCGAATCGCAAAAGCCGTATGAAGAGCGGGAAACCCTGAAGATCCTGCCGCCATCCAAATGACCTAACGGCTTAAGAAAAAAGCATCCAGCTTACCGATCACTTCCCGTGGTCTCGGGAATCGATGCGCGTGCCCATGCCTTCAATCCATCCAGACCCCAAACGAAGCCGCCGCGTGGCCGACAATGAAAGCGGGCTCATCGTGAACCCGGCAGCCGCCACGATCTTTTTCGGGCTGGTCCTGACCATCGTGGTTTACTCTGCCCTGGATCTTACCGGCACCATGACCCGTTTGGGACGCGTTGGCCCGGTGCTGCCCCTGATCGGCATTGTGGGGCTGATGGTCGGTGTATACTATGGCGTGAAACGACTCAAGCGGCGTGCGGTGCGTATCCGTATCAAAGGCCCGCTGTTCATGCGTTCAGTGATGAATGACTGCATCGAGCGGACCTGCGGTTTTCTGGAAAGGCAGCTGAACTCCCCGGCAATCTCCTCCTCGATGATATTGAACGACATCCTGCTGGACAAGATGCTGGACATCTGCGCCAGGGACTGCCTTCGTTTTTCGGACATCCGCCGGCAGATTGAAAGCAGTCGGCTGAAGGGCTCAGGTGGTCTGGTGCTGGCCTGCTTTTTTCAGACATCCGTAGAATATCGTAAACAGGAACTGCCCGGAGAAATCCGGCAGGTGGCCGACACGGTGTCGCGAAGCCGATCGGATCTTAAACGTCTGCTGGAACGGCTGAAAGATGCTCATCAAAACCTTTGTACGGGGTCCGGGAACATCCTGGCGCTGCTTCCGCCGGATGCGCAAAAGGTCGAGAAAATTCGATCCACCTACCGCTACCGGCCACCCACCCTGCAGCGCGCTCAGCGCATGGCTTTCGCCCTGGAAACGATGGCCTACCTGAAAGCCACCCGCCACGAAAACGTCAATCCCATGGATCGCCGGCGATACGATGCGGTCGCCGACCAGGTGATCCCCCAACTGGCCGAGGCCTTGAATGCTTACCGACAGGCCTGGCAAAATCTGGTGGATGCCTATGAGGAGCCTCCACGTCAGCGTCCATAACAGGACCATTTCCGGCTGGCCCATACCTCGAGTGGTTATGCCGGCGCTGCCCAGGCGCAGGCCGGATACGCTCCCGGGTGTCCGGGCATCGCTGGGTATCACATTGCGATTCAGAACGATTCCCACAGATTCCAGTGCTTTTTCAGCCGCCGCACCCTTCAGTCCGTTGGC
>JAGTUY010000084.1 GCA_018224455.1 Desulfosarcina sp. | reverse complement strand
GTGATCGAAGAGATGCGCCTGCTGCAGCCCTCGTCCATGGTGCAGCTGAGCAAGAAAAATCCGGATCGATTTATTCGCCGTGCGCTGAAGATCGTGAAAACCGGGTTCGGTCAGCCGTCCATCTTCAACACCGACGCCATCGTCCAGGAACTGGTGCGCCAGGGAAAAACGGTTCAGGATGCCAGGGAGGGCGGAGCCAGCGGCTGCGTCGAAGCCGGCGCTTTCGGCCGTGAGGCCTATTTTCTGACCGGCTACTTCAACCTGCCCAAGCTGCTTGAACTCGCCTTGAACAACGGGGTCGATCTCCGCACCGGCAGTCAGCTGGGGCCGGCCACCGGCCAGCCGTCCGATTTCAACCGTTTCGAGGATCTCTTCGACGCCTGGACCCGGCAGCTCAACCATTTCATCGACATCAAGATTCGCGGCAACAACCTCATCGAGCAGATCAATGCCCGCCACATGCCGGTGCCTTTTCTCTCTCTGCTCATCGACGACTGCATCGAAGCGGGGCGGGATTACAATGCCGGTGGCGCTCGCTACAACACCTCCTACATCCAGGGGGTGGGCCTGGGATCCATCACCGATGCCCTGACGGCCCTCAAGGTCCATGTGTTCGACCGAAAAACGATCACCCTGGACGGTTTCATCAAAATACTCGCTGAGAATTTCGAAGGACACGACGATTTCAGGCGGCAGCTGCTGGACGATACCCCCAAGTACGGCAACGACGACGACGCGGCCGACGACATCATGCGGATGGTCTTCGAGGCATACTACGACGCGGTCAACGGTCGGCCCAATACCCGCGGCGGCGTCCACCGGATCAATCTGCTGCCCACCACCTGCCATGTCTATTTCGGCAGTGTCATCGGTGCCCTGCCCGACGGCCGCCAAGCGGGCGTCCCCCTGTCCGAAGGCATTTCCCCGGTACAGGGGGCGGACCGCAACGGCCCCACGGCGGTGACCCGGTCGGCCGCAAAAATAGACCACATCCGCACCGGCGGCACCCTGCTCAATCAGAAGTTTTTGCCCCAGGTGCTGGCTGACGAGACGGGCATCAACAAGCTGGCCCAGTTGGTGCGGACCTATTTTCGCATGGACGGCCACCACATTCAGTTTAACGTGGTCGACGGCGAGACCCTCAAGCGGGCCAAATTACATCCGGACGACTACCGCGACCTGATTGTCCGGGTGGCCGGTTACAGCGATTATTTTGTGGATTTGACGCAAGACCTGCAGGATGAGATTATCCGGCGCACCGAGCACGCGGCGATGTAAACATGGCCTTTGAAACCATTCGAAAAAGTTCCGCACCCGACATGGTCGCCGAACAGATCATCGAAAAGATTACCGGCGGTGAACTGGCACCCGGCAATCGACTTCCCGCCCAGCGCGATCTGGCCCAGATGCTGGGGGTGGGGAGGTCCTCGGTTCGCGAGGCCATCAACGCGCTGGTGGTGATGGGTTACCTGGAGCCGCTGCAGGGCAAAGGGACCTTTATCAAAGATGTGCTTCCCACTTCCGATCCGGGCATCGAGAAGCTTTCTGCGGCCCTTTCCGCAGGCTCCATTTTTGACCTGATGGAGGCGCGGGAACTGTTGGAGTGCCGATCTGCCGCCCTGGCGGCGGAACGGGCCGATGATGCGCAGATCCGGAACCTGAAGGCAGCCATGAAAAAGGTGAGTGGAACGGAAGCGGATTACGCCATCTTCCTCGATGCAGATATCTGTTTTCATGCGGCGGTAGCCGAGGCCGCCGGCAACGTGGTGCTGTGTGAGTTGACCAAGCTGGTGCTGGATAAAGTCGTGGCCCACCACAATACCTTGAAAACCGTTTTGCTGCCGCCGGCCTACCGCGAGGTTTCCATTCGAACGGCCATCCGGGTTGTGGAAGCCATCGAAGCCGGCGACGGCGATGGTGCGGCGCGCTGGATGGCCCAGCATTTGTACGCCATCCGGGATGAGTTGAAAAACATCATCAGTTGAAAGAGGAGTGATCCATGCAGATTCGTATTTTAACCGCAGCCGACATTCGTTCGTCGCTTTCCATGACCGAGGCCATCAATGGGGTGGAACGGGCATATGCCCAGCTTTCCGCCGACAAGGCCACCATGCCCTTGCGCTCCCGGTTCCACACAGAAAAAGGGGTGACCCTGCTCATGCCCGCCCATCTCCACGACAGCGGCGATTTTGCAATCAAGATTGTCTCCGTCTACGCGGACAACCCCAAGCTGGGCTTGCCCACGGTGGCGGCCACGGTGCTGGCTCTGGATCCACAGACCGGCATGCCCCTGGCCCTGATGGAGGGTGACAGCCTGACGGCGCTGCGCACCGGTGCGGCAGGCGGCGTGGCTGCGCGCTATCTGGCCCGGACGGATGCCGCGACCGTGGCCCTTTTCGGTGCCGGTGTCCAGGCCCGCGCCCAGCTCCAGGCGGCAATGGCCGTTCGCAAGATCGATCAGGTCTGGATTGTCGATCCCCTCGAATCCGCCGCCCGACGGCTGGCAGACGACATTTCCGGCTGGCCCGACGCGCCGGCAGTTACCCTGGCGGGTTCCGCGCAGTCAGCCGTGGCGCAGGCAGACATCGTGCTGGCCGCCACCACGACAACGACGCCCCTGTTCGACGGCAATGACCTGAAACCGGGTGCCCACGT
Organism: Desulfosarcina sp.; assembly: GCA_018224455.1. Classification (GTDB taxonomy): domain Bacteria; phylum Desulfobacterota; class Desulfobacteria; order Desulfobacterales; family Desulfosarcinaceae; genus Desulfosarcina. The sequence continues at coordinate 452 of JAGTUY010000084.1, read as the reverse complement.
GACCGGTGTCGGCTCCTTCACCCCTCAGATGCAGGAGATCGACGCGACCACCATTCGTCGGGCGCGGGTGGTGGTGGACCAGCGGGCCGCGGCCATGGCCGAGGCCGGTGATATCATTATCGCCAAGGCGACGATCGACGCGGAGATCGGTGAGATCATCAACGGCGACAAACCCGGTCGGCAGAACGAGGAGGAGATCACCTTCTTCAAATCCGTCGGCCTGGCCGTGCAGGACGCGGTGACGGCGGGTGCGGTACTGAAGGCGGCCGAGAAAAAAAACCTGGGGACGGTCATCCAGATGTCGTAAAATCGGAGTCTTTGGTCTCTGGTTGATGGTTAATGGTTAACCAAAGACCAGAAACCAGAAACCAAAGACCAGCAACCAGAGACCAAAGACCAGAGACCAGAGACCAGAGAATAGGGACCATGAACTTATCCATGCTCGAAAAGAT
>JAGTUY010000083.1 GCA_018224455.1 Desulfosarcina sp. | reverse complement strand
CGGGCCATCGGGAACCGCGCCGGTCTCCTGGTCCAGATCCCGGTGCACGCGCGCTCCCGAGAGAATATCGTCGCCAACGGTCATCACCACGTGGCCGTCGGCCAAGGCTGTCATGGCTTTATGGTTGAAGGAGACGGAATCAGCCGCCAGGCGTGTGGCCTGCTTTTCGATGATCACATTACCCCTGGCATGATAGGTGGTGGACCCAGCATCGTAGTCGACTGTATCTGCACTGATCTGCCAGGGGACCTTCGGGCTGCCGCCGAGCCGGTCTGTGATCGACTGGGCTTGGGCACACGACGCCCATGGCGTCAGGAACCAGAACCACCAGAAAAGGAAAGTCAGGACCACTACCGGATGGCTGATGATCGGAGATGGTGGTCTGAATATGAACGGTCGCATCAGCAGAATAAAGGCATCGGCGTTTTGGGGGAAAAAGCGGTCTCAGCATGGATCCTGCGAGGGCGGATGCAGGATAACCACTTGCACATAAATGAAAAATTCAATATAAAGCTATCTTGCGCGAAATTGCAACAACAGTTTTAAACATCGGCTGTCGACCGGGGCAAGGCCGGTTTGTGCGGCGATCTTTCAGGTGAAAGAAGAGGGTTCATGCGCGTACTGCTGACCAATGACGACGGTATCCACGCCCCAGGATTATGGGCCTTGCACCAGGCCTTTTCGACCCGGCACCAGGTGACCGTGGTGGCGCCGGATCGTGAACGCAGCGCTGTGGGCCACGGGATTACCCTGCACCGGCCCATCCGTTTCGAAAATACTAGGGTCAACGGCAGCCTGAGCGGTTTCGCCGTCAACGGCACCCCGGCGGACTGTGTGAAATTGGGACTGGCCGAGCTGTTGGACACCCCTCCCGAGCTGGTGGTCTCCGGCATCAACCCGGGCGCCAACGTGGGCATCAATGTCAACTATTCCGGAACCGTGGCCGCAGCCAAAGAAGCCGCCCTGGCCGGCATCCCCGCCATTGCCGTATCCATCATTGCCCCCGGCGAGCGGCATATCGATGCCGCTGCCCGCTTTGCCGAATCGCTTTCCCTGCAGGTGAAGGGGTGGGGGTTGCCCCAAGGGACCTTTCTCAATGTCAATTTCCCCGATCTACCGATGGACGAAATTCGCGGGGTTCGCTGGAGCCGTCAGGGAACAGAGATTTTTGCCCAGCACTTTGAAAAAAGACGGGATCCGCGGGACCGGATCTACTACTGGCAAGGGTGTGACGGCCAAGCGGCCTACGACCAATCGGATATTGACGGGGCCGCCCTGGGTGACCGGTATATTTCGATTACGCCCATCAAATGCGACATGACCGATTACGACGTCCTGAGGGAGCTGTCCCGGTGGAACATTTGTGTGCCCCACTGATATTTAGCTTCTTGTTTTTATGTCATGAATTTAAAACAAAAAACGATCAAATATCAAAAAACAATTAACAAGCAAATCACAATAGCCAAAAGCCAGACAACAATGGCCACACTAAAAAATTCCAGACCTTTCGATCTTATCTTAGATTTGAACATTGTATTTTGGAATTTATTTGGAAATTGGTGCTTGCATTTTGGTGCTTCTGAATTGTCCGGGTTGAGGTGACACCGATGACCAAACGTTTTGTCTCTGAACTTGTTGCGGGCAGCGCCATTGACGAGGTGTTCCTGCTGGCCGAGCGCGCCATGGCCCACAAAAAAGACGGGAACCCGTTTCTGAACGTGACCCTGTCGGATCGCACCGGCCAGATAAAAGGGGTGGTTTGGGACCAGGTGGAGCGCATCGCGGCAGCTGTCGCCGAGGGTGATTTCGTGCATGTTCGGGCGCAGGTGGGCGAGTATCGGGGCGGTCTTCAGCTGGTGGTCAAGGACATGGCCCGGGTGCCGGCGGATCAGGTGGACGCAGGTGACTTTCTGGCGGCCACCACCCGCGACGTGGCCAAGATGCTGGACCGGCTCAAGGAGATGACCGCCCGGATGAAGACCCCGCATTTAAAGGCGTTGTTTGAGGCCTTCTGGACCGACGAGGCCTTTGTGGCCGCTTACGTCCGGGCGCCGGCGGCCAAGCTCATGCATCACGCCTATATCGGCGGCCTTTTGGAGCACACCCTCTCCATGGCCATCTTGTCCGAAGCCATTGCCGGGCATTACAGCGGCGTGGACCGGGATATGCTGCTGGCCGGGGTGATCCTTCACGACGTGGGGAAGATCCGTGAATTGGAATATACCCGCCGTATCGACTATACCGATGAAGGCCGGCTGCTCAGCCACATTATCATCGGGATGTCCATGCTGGACGAAAAACTGAAGCAGGTGCCGGATTTTCCGGACGTCCAGGCCCACCTGCTCAAGCACATGATCGTCAGCCACCACGGCGAACGGGCGTTCGGCTCCCCCGAACCGCCCAAAACCATCGAGGCGGTCCTGCTCAACTATATCGACGAGATGGACTCCCGGGTCAACAGCATCCGTGAATATGTGGCCAAGGATCTGTCGGACGGCTCCTGGACCCCTTATCATCGGCTTCTGGAGCGCCATTTTTACAAGGGTCCGGCAGACTCTGAGGCTGAGTGATTATGTTCATTACCTTAGAAGGCATCGAAGGCTCGGGGAAAACCACCCAGATCCAAGCCATTGCCCGATGGTTGACGGCAGCCGGCCGTGACTGCCTGACCACCCGGGAACCCGGCGGTACGTCCATCGGCGGTCAGATTCGTTCCGTCCTGCTCCACCCGGACAACAGCGATCTGGCGCCTGCGGCCGAACTGCTGCTTTACGTGGCGGACCGGGTCCAGCATCTGGAGACGGTCGTGCGTCCGGCGCTGGCAGCGGGCAAAGTGGTGGTGTGCGATCGCTATTTCGATGCCACCCTGGTCTACCAGGGCTATGCCCGGGGTTTGGACAAAGACATGATTCGCCGACTGCACCATCTGGCTTGCAAGGGCATGACGCCCGATCTGACCCTGCTGCTCGATCTGGAGCCCGAAGCCGGACTGGCCCGCGCCTGGCGCCGGATCGATTCCGATACGGCCCATGTGATGGAGTCCCGCTTCGAAAAGGAGAAGCTGCTTTTCCACCAACGCGTCAGGGCGGGATACCTGGATCTGGCACGCCGGGAACCGCGGCGGTTTGCCATCATCGACGCCGCCCTCGACCCCCAGGCGGTGACTGCTCAGATTGAAACCGTGCTCAAGGCTAATTTCCAACAGCGGTCCGGCGGTACCGACTAAATTGGTTTTACCCTGCAGATGGAACCCTTTGTCATGACCCACAGCATCCTGAATCATATTGGCAACACCCCGCTGGTGGAGATCCGGCGCCTGAACCCCAACTCACATGTCCGCATACTGGCCAAGCTGGAGTACCTCAACCCCGGCGGCTCCATCAAGGACCGCCCGGCGCTGTCCATGATCGAGGAAGGGGAACGCTCGGGGGAACTGACACCGGGGAAAACGGTGATCGAAGCCACCAGCGGCAATACGGGGATTGGCTTGGCCATGGTCTGCTCGGTCAAGGGTTACCGGCTGCTGCTGGCCATGAGCGAGGCGGCCAGTGTGGAGCGGCAGCAGATCCTCAGGGCGCGCGGGGCAGAGATTCTGCTCACGCCTGGACATCTCGGCACCGACGGTGCCATCGAGGAGGTTTACCGCCTCGCCCGGGAGAATCCAGACACCTATTTCATGACCGACCAGTTCAACAACCCGGCCAACTGGATGGCCCACTACAACGGCACGGCCGTCGAGTTATGGGATCAGACCGGCGGTGGGCTGACCCACATGGTGGCCACCATTGGCACCTCGGGAACCCTGATGGGGCTCTCCCGGCGGCTCAAGGAGTTTAATCCGGAAATCCGGATCATCGGCGTGGAGCCTTATCTGGGGCACCGGCTGCAGGGGCTGAAAAACATGAAAGAGGCCTACCAGCCGGAAATATTCAAAAAACGTTTGCTGGACGAGAAGGTCAACGTCGAAGACGAGCCGGCTTTCGAGATGACCCGTCGCCTGGCCCGTGAAGAGGGGCTCATGGTAGGCATGAGCAGCGGTGCCGCCATGGTGGTGGCCGCCGAGATCGCCCAGACGCTGGAGCGGGGGACGCTGGTGGTGATCTTCCCCGACGGCGGTGAACGCTACCTCTCCACACCGCTCTTTGCCGTTCAAGAAAAGAACGATCTCAAGCTCTTCAACACCATGACGCGTAAAAAAGAGCTTTTTTTGCCGGTGAATCCGGGGAAGGTGTCTATGTACGCCTGCGGCCCCACGGCCCATGCGCGCATGCACGTGGGAGAGGGACGCCGCTTCATCTTCTCGGACCTGCTGGCGCGCTACCTGGCCTACCGGGGGTACACCGTCAAGCAGGTGATGAACATCACCGACCTGGACGACAAGACCATCGAGGGTTCCGAGCAGGCCGGTATGTCCTTAGAGGACTTTACCGGGATGCATATCGACGCTTTCCACAAGGATCTTGACATTCTGGGCATCCAGCCGGCCAACCACTATCCCCGGGCCAGCGAACACGCCGACGACATGGTGGACCTGGCCGACCGGCTGGTTAAAAAGGGCTATGCCTACGAAAAGCTTCGTTCCATCTATTTCGATATCTCACGATTCAAGACATACGGCCGGCTGTCGGGAATCGATCTCAACAAGATTCACATCGGCGCCACGGTGGATCTGGAAGATTACGAAAAGGACAACCCCCGCGATTTTACCCTGCTCAAGCGCACCCGGTTGTCGGAGCTTAAGCGAGGCATCTACACCCGGACCGAATGGGGCAACATGCGCCCCTCCTGGCACCTGCAGTGTGCAGCCATGTCCATGCGCTATCTGGGTGACTTTTACGATGTCCACTGCGCCGGCCGCGAACTGGTCTTCCCCCACCACGAGAACGAGATCGCCATTGCCGGCGCCTTGACCGGCAAATCCCTGGCCAAATACTGGGTCCACTGCGACCGTGTGCTGGTGGACGGCAAAAAGGTGGACGAAAAGGGTGATGCGCTGACCATTCAGGCCCTGCTTGACATGGGGTTCACGGGACGCGAGATCCGCTACTGGCTGATATCGGTGAACTATCGCAAGCCGGTCCTGTTTTCCCTGGCGCGGCTGAAGCGGGTGCGCAAGACGTTAAAGCGCTTGGATGCATGCATCCGGGCCCTGAAGAACGTCCGCCGCGGAAATCCCCACAGCGAACTGGATCAGCTGTGCTACGACATCAAAAATGGCTTTACCAGCGCCATGGACGATGATCTGAACATCTCCGCCGCCCTGGCCTCCCTCTTCACCGTGGTCAGGCGCATCAACACGCTGATTTTAGCTGATGGCATCGACGCCGCCGGGGCTGAAAAAGTACTGGATGCCTTGGCCCGCATCGATACCGTGGTCAACATCTTCGATTTTGATGATGAAACGGATAACCCGCAGGTCCAGCAATTGATGGCCGAGCGGACGCGTGCCCGGCAGGCCAGGGACTGGACCCTTGCGGATCGACTGCGGGATCGGTTGCTGGCCATGGGGGTGATTCCCCGGGATGACAAGGCCGGTGGATAGGTTCAACCAGGAAATGGGAACAAAGATGGTCGGACGTCCAACATCGAATGGTGAATGGAAATGGAAAACACCTTGACTCCCGCATACATGCCGTTTACCTACCTGTCCGAATCCACGGCGCGCCTCCTCAACGCGCTGGTCGGACCGGTAGTGGTTTACCAGCCATTGCAAACGAATATCCCCGAGAGCCTGGTTGCACTGGCCTCGCAGGGGCGCGTTGAGATCCGCACGCCGATTACCCGGGATGAGGACCGGCTACGCGCCACTTTGACGGAATTCACGGACTGGGCGCGCATGAATCCGGGAAAAACGACCCCGGGTGCCGGTTTTTTCAGCCAACGACGGGGGGAAATTCCATTTTTCGACGAAACCGCCATCAACCGGATCCGTTCTGACATCAATCGGTTTCGTCAATCCGATGGTCAGGCGGATCTTGAGGTGGAAGAAACGGAGGTCGAATTCAGTGCCCGGCTGTTCCTGGCCCTGGCCCAGGAAAATGACCTGGCCACTGATCACCTGGGCGATGACCTCAATCGGTTCAAGGCCTTGGAGAATGTTTTTCTGGAAACCCTGAAGGACGCCGATGAGGTGGGGTTCAACCGTCAGGCACTCGGCGCAGCGATCTGGCGCGACGATCCAGGTGCGAGGCTGACCGGGCAGCGGGTTCGTGCCTGGGCCACCCTGGCCGTTGCCGACGCGGTGCAGCCGGATGTGTTGGTTACCACCAGTCGTGCCGTGATCGATACGTTGCTGGAAACCCATGGCGACGCACTGCATCTCGAACGGCTGGCCGACGTTCGGCTTTCTATCCCGCCAGTTGGCAAAGCCCCGCTTTTGGAAAGGGTGCTGAATGATCTGGCCAGCCGGGGATCTCGGCCAGCGGCTGATCTTTCCGCCATCCTGTCGCCGACCGCCGAAGCGGCTTCCGAGCCGGCTGCAACCGTTACCCTCATCTGTGGGACAAATCAGACGCCCGCTAGCGTCATTCGGCGGATGGCTCCTGCAGCCGTTGACCGGTCCGGTGAAAAAGATAATCCGAACCCGGTTCGCCACAGCCTGATCGTCCTGGTGGAAGGCTGACATCGATGGTGATGAAACGCCCAATTGGCGCGGAATTGTGGGCGATATAACGGCGCGCCTAAAAAAACACCTTCAACGCTTGACGGGGTGTTTTATTTGGTATAAGCCCTTTTCCATCAAAAGAAAGCAGATGTTGATAATTGGATCAACACGCATAGAAAACTATTGAAAGGAGAGTGTTAAGATGGCTTTTAACCCGATCGTTGACGAGGTCAAATGCGTTGGCTGTGAAGAGTGTGTTGATGTGTGTCCCGTGGAAGTGTTCGAGATGCAGGATGAAAAATCCGTTGTGGTGGCAGGGGAAGAGTGCCTCGGCTGCGAAAGCTGTGTGGAAGTGTGCGAAGAGAGTGCCATCACCGTCGAAGAGACCTAATTATCGACGATGTCAAAGACATTCCAACCCCTGGCGGATTCCTCCTTCAGGGGTTTTTTTATACCGGAAATAAAGGGACAGCCTTAATTATCTAACTTTCTTTGTCTGTCAATCGATATTGATGTTGCTTGACTATCTTTTCGCCTCTTCGAACCGCATATCCGACTCCCGATACGGTCATCGCCAGTTTCCGAGCAAGGTCGGTCAGGGGAAGGCCCAACTCTGCGGAACACCAGTAGCAGAATAATCCCCTGGCATCTGAACGTAATTTCTGCCGACCCTTCACGAATATGTCATCCTCATCTATTGAATAAATCCTGGCGACTGTGTCAGCTACCAGAGACATATCGTAGCCGAGGCGTTTGAGTTCATAACGTCGCTCAAACTGCTCATCGGCTTGAGAAAGAACAGACATCACGAAGTCCGAATCACCTAAAATGCGTTCATCACCTTTGATCCGGTCCATCCCCTTGAGGCGCATCTTCTTCACCTCCGACCACCCGCCGAGACTTCTGATCAATCCGCCGCCAACCAGTTCAGGACGACGGCCCATATCAATCCCCGCTTTGACATAAGCACAGTATCTGTTGCGGGCGGTTGTTTTATTTTTGGCGAAGCAACCCAGCACATAGGCGTCATCCTGCCAACCGCATACACCTTTCCCCACAAGTGACCGGTGGCCACAAAACGCATAATCGTTCAAGGCCTTGAGGCCTTCAACCAACCCGGCCCGCAGGGGATTCAGGTGAATATAACGCACCAATTCCTTGAGATAGGCATCTTCCTGGCAGATTATCGATTTATACCGGTTCTGAAACAGCTGCCCGTGGCGTTTATGGCGGCGATTGAAGCTGACTGCGTGGCCGGTCAGCAGTCGCTGCATCAAACCGGCCAGCCCGAGAGGTCCTGAGCGAAACAGAAAATGAGCATGGTTGGTCATCAATACCCAGGCATAACAACTTGTCTGGGTTTCCGGGATCAAATTTGACAACCGGTCCACGAAACGTTCCTGATCGGCTTTATCCCGGAAAATAGTTTTCCGTTCTATGCCTCGGATGATCACATGGTGCAGGATTCCAGGGGCGTCTAAGCGGGCTAAACGTGGCATGCCTATTTCCTTAGCAACAAAAGACCCCTCGTTCAAGTTATTTAGTTATTTAGGGTCGTCACACTTTTCGCATGCTATTTTTTTGACAACGCTATAGCAAGGTTATATTCTGGCAGGGACGGGTAACCGCCCTTGTTGTTTCATAAATCTGAAATGACTTCTTGTAGCGCTTCTGAGCCAGGCTTTTCCTCCACCTCAGTTCATAAAAATCCCTCTATCCAATTGCTGAGCTTAGGGCTGGAGGTAACTTTTCCACCGGAATTTGAACTTGCCGCTGGTGGACAACCATTGAGTTCAATCGTTATTGTTTTCAACGAGGAGGCGACCATGGTTAAACTAATGATTTGGGGGACCCTTTTATTTGTTTTATGCGTTACTATATCAAATGCCTACGCTTTTCGCTGTGGCGAAGTTAACCAAAACCTGGCCGCCGAAGGAATGTACAAACAACAGATCCTAAATGAATGCGGACCACCATTTTCAAAGGAAACAGTTGGCGTCGATGAGTTTGGACAATCTTATCGGATTGTCGAGGAATGGATTTATATCATTAACGAATATGGCTACAAGCACATGTATATTATAAGATTTAATGGAAGTGGCAAGGCGGTTGAGATAGAATGGCTTGGGGAGCAAAATAGCGTCTTCAAATAGATCATGCAGGCCATAACAGTTCTTCACGTTTTACATTTTCTTGTTCCGCGGGGAGGGTTCAATTATGATCGCCTCATAATTAAAAACAAGATAAAGCATAGTGTAATTGGGGAGTTAATTAATTGAATACATCAACATTGATGTGGGGTGTGATTTTTGGATCTATCGGACTTGGATTTTTTGTGTATGGAAAAAAACAAAAAGTTATTATTCCGTTTATCAGTGGAATCGGGCTGATGATAATCCCATATTTTATTTCGAATGTATTTATTCTTGTCGCCACAGGTACTGTTTTTGCAGCCTTACCTTTTATCCTCAAAGCATCGGGTTGGTTCAATCCCGTCAACTGAAAATGATCGTTGCCTCGCTTTTTTCTCAACCGTTAAAATTGGCTCAATTTTCTTCAGCCAGTATTTTTAGGATCGTCGCTCGATCGGCATCGGGGTTCCGGTTCAAAATGGCGGCTACACGGCGGGCGGTGTAGGCCGTGGCGATGGAGGTGCCGGCATAGGTGCCCGGATCGCCCTTGTATCCCACCGGCAGATCGGCCAGGCCCGGGGCGGACACGGCCACGAAGTCGCCGAAGTTGGACTGGTCCCATGCATCACCGTTCGGGTTCAGCGCCCCCACACCGATCACGTTGTCATAGGCGGCTGGATAGACCGGGTTGCCCGTGGGGGAATTGCCGGCGGCCGCCACCAGAATCAACCCCTTGGCGGCGGCATAGCGAACGGCGGACGCCAGCAATGAACTGGGCGTTTCCGACCCCCAGCTCAGGCTTAGGACCCGGGAGCCGTTTTCGATGGCATAGTCGATGCCGCGCATCAGTGTATAGGTGGAGGTAAACCCGTTGTCGTCAAACGCACGG
>JAGTUY010000082.1 GCA_018224455.1 Desulfosarcina sp. | reverse complement strand
GGTTCCGCCGCACCGGTGGAAAGAAAGACGCTCATGCCGGGGCGCATCCGCTCGAAAACGGCGTCTACGGGCACCCGCAGTTTCTCCCATTCCATGGATCACCCCCATTGCGTCGCCAGCGTTCTGAAGCTCTCAGGACGCATTTGGCAGCCTGTTGTGGCATCTTTTTCGTTGGTACGCTGGAACACAGCCCTTGATACGGAAGGAGGCAGGCCATTCAGGCCACTGGCAGGCAGTGGATGGTCACGTGTCCAAGAATCGACTGGTGTCGCTGGAAAATGGCGCCGCAGAAATGAAAATAAGAAAAGCCGTCAACGTGTCAGATGCATATTAAAAGAACAGCACAGGCTTTGTTTACGTCAAGGAGATTGTCGGGATAACGCGACCTTGAGAGTTAAGATACATTACCGCCCATTGGCTTTAAAAAAGGTGCACGGAAGCCATACCTGCCTTTGGGCGAAATGGCAAACCAAGCGGGGGCCCATCAGGAAAACCGCGTGCAATCCACTGGAAAATGACCTATGATGGTCTTATCTTCAACCATGCTCGGCGACGTGGACCAAGTCGACAGACCGGCAGCGGGACGCGTCGGAAAAAATACCGCAGGGTTCACCGCCGAAGGACCGATGAACGCTAAAACGGATTCATCCTCGGATTTGTGCATGCCTCAGTACATAGGCTGGGTCATGGCGCAGGGACACCAAAAAAGAGAGAGGCTTCTGATGGAAGGTCACATTAAATGGTACGATGAAAAAAAACGTTTCGGGTTTGTCACCACCCAGGAAAACGAAGATATTTTCCTGCATGTGTCGGGCATCAAGGAATACGGCCACTTCGGCCTGCAGCGCGATGACCGGGTGGAATTCGAAATCAGGGAAACGGCCAAAGGGAAGCAGGCCGTGAATCTGAGGCCTGCCAAATAGGGTTCACTTCAGATTGAAAGGGCGCCCCTTTGTCCGGGGTGCCCTCTTTTTTTCTCACCGCACGCGCTAATCCGCCCTCGTTGATTCCTTAACGCCGGCCCGGTTTCCGGGGCACACCATCTCAACGCGGTTCTCTTTACCCAGTCCGCCATCATATCGTTTCGTATGGGTGGAATCCTTTGGGGACGCCATCGGTCAGCGCCCCCTTTGCATGGTGGAATTCGGGGCTGTCGTAAATTTTTTTCAACAGGCTGTCCTTGAACCGGGCTGATGCCAGATGGGCCATGCCCACGGCCCGTTCGGAAAGGCTCAATCCCCGGGGGTCGAAGGCTCCGTTTTCGGTGACGATAACCACAGGATCGGCCGCGATGGCCGTGGTGGTGATGCCCTCCGGACACATGTCTACGATTTTCGACAGGCCCTTGGCCGTGACCGATTTGAGGGCAATGATCGGCACCCCGCCGCTGGAAAGGTTGGCACCGCGGATGAAATCGCACTGGCCGCCCACCCCGCTGTAGATCTGCCTGGCTTTCATGGAGTCCGCCCAGATATTCCCGTGCAGATCCACGCCGATGGCGCTGTTGATGGAAACCATGTTGGGTTGGTCGGCAATCGTGAGGATACTGTTGGTATAGTCCGCCGGTCGGATTTGAACGGCGGAGTTGTAGTCCAGCCAGTCGTAACCCGCTTGGCTGCCGGCCAGAAAAATTGAGGCAATGCTGAACTTGTTGCGGGTGCTGGTGAAGCGGTTGGACACCACCCCTTTATCCACCAGCCGGCGCATGGCATCGGCAAACAGCTCGGTGTGGATGCCCAGGTCCTTGACGCCCTTTTCCAGGATGGCATCGGTAACTGCCTCGGGAACCTGGCCGATTCCGTACTGGATGGTGCTGCGGTCCTTGACGAACAGACCGGCAATGATCCTTCCGATTCTGCGTGCCGGCTGGTCCGGCGGCTGAACCGGGCTGACGGGCAGGGGGTAGTCGGTGTCCAGCAGGTAGTCGATCCAGGCACCGGGGACGGTGTCTCCCAGCACGAAGGGCATCTGGGCGTTGCGTTCGGCGACCACCAGTCCGTTGCTGGCCCTGACCGTTTCAATGGCCGCCATCACCCCTTCCATGGTGGTGCCCAGGCTGTAGTTGCCTCCTTTGTCGGGTCCGGCCACCGTGAGCATGGCCACGTTGGGTTTCAGGTATTCGCGGACCTGCATGGGGATGTCGCCCAGGTGCATGAGCTGGTATTTGGCCCATCCCTTGTTGGCGGGCTCCCGGGTGTGGTGGCTGTTGAAAATGATGCGATGGGTGATTCGACTGCATACCGCTTTGGCAAACAGGTCAGCCACATCCCCAAGAAAAAGGACGCCGATCAGTTCCACCTCCCGAATCGATTCGTCGGCGGCCAGTTGCCTGAACATTACCTGGGGCGTGGCCGCGTTCCCCGACGCGTAAATCCGGCTCCCCGGCGGCAGCAGCGACGCGTTGATGATATCTTCGACGTTTTTAACGATTCTCATTATTCCTCACAGTCTGTTTTTGTTTTTATCGGGCAGAACACATATAGGCTCCGCAAAAGCTGCATTTTAAAATTGAAGTGCCACAAAGCACAACGATAAACCAAAAAAAAGGGATTGAGAAACAACCGATACCGGATATTCCCCAATCCCTCAATTCCCAATTCCTGAATTCGTCTTATCTATTCGCCTTGCGATACCCCAACTGGTCCAGGGCGATGATCCACTTGCAGATGTTGGCCGACCCTTCCACCATGTAATACGTCGGCGTGTCCCGGTATAACCGCGCCACCGGATACTCGGTCGAGTAACCGTAAGCCCCCAGGATGCGCATGGCATAGTTGGAGGCCTTGTTCACCGTCTCGCCGGCAAAGTATTTGGCCATGGCCACGTCCAG
>JAGTUY010000081.1 GCA_018224455.1 Desulfosarcina sp. | reverse complement strand
GGTAGAGATGGTAGGTATTGCCCAGAATAATCTGGGCGCCGACCGCCTTCAACTCTTCGGGGCTCATGGCCTTGACCGTGGCCTGGGTTCCCACGGGCATGAACACCGGGGTTTCCACCCGGCCGTGAAGGGTATCAAAGATCCCGGCGCGAGCCGCCCCGGACGTTGCTGTCAATTCGAAATCTAACATGGTTGGTTCGTTCAATGAGTTGTATTGGTTAAATGGGTTTGGTTCGTTATTCTAACGTCCACTGTTCACCTTGTTCCCTTGGTCTGTTTTCCCGATTTAATCGATCATTCAACGAACCGTTTGACCCCGGAACGCAGAACGCTGAACCGTTAGTCAATCAACATCGCATCCCCATAGCTGAAAAAGCGATATTTTTCCTTTACGGCCGCGGTGTATGCTTGAAGCATGGTTTCCCTGCCGGCAAAGGCCGACACAAGCATGAGCAGGGTGGAACGGGGCAGGTGAAAGTTGGTGATCATGGCGTCCACGATCTTGAAGGTGTAGCCGGGATAGATGAACAGATCGCACCGCCCGCGTCCCGGTTGGATAACCCCGTTTGATCCGGTGGCATACTCTAAGGTGCGTACACTGGTGGTGCCCACGGCCACCACCCGTCGACATTCTCTTTTGGCCCGGCTGACGATGCGGGCCGTCTCTTCCGAGATGGAGAACCACTCGTCGTGCATGCGGTGGTCCCGGATATCATCCACACGCACCGGCAGGAAGGTGCCGTAGCCCACGTGAAGGGTGATGGCCGTCACCATAACCCCTTTTTCCCTGAGCTGCGATAAAACCGCATCGGTAAAATGCAGACCGGCGGTAGGGGCGGCAATGGCGCCCTGCTCACGGGCATAAACGGTCTGATAACGCATCCGGTCCGCGTCATCCGGCTGCGTTTCGTCCCTTCTGATGTATGGCGGCAAAGGCATCCGCCCGATCCGGTGGAGCAGGTCGTCAAAGGGTTCCGGCGCCGAGAAGGCGACCGTATAGATGCCGTCGGAAAAATCCTGGACGTCGGCAACCAGCCCTGCGTCGAAATAGATACGCGTGCCGGCGCCGGCCTGTTTGGAAGCCTTGATCAGACACCGATAGACCCGTTTTTGGTCATCACCGCCGCGACCATCGGTCTGGCCATAATCGAGGATAAGCAGTTCGGCTTTGCCGCCGGTTGCCTTGCGGCCATGCAAGCGCCCCGGGATGACCCGGGTGTTGTTGACCACTAGGAGGTCCGAAGGGCGCAGCAGGGTAACGATATCTTGGAATTGCCGATGGGAAACAGCGGCATTTTCACGGTTCAGGTGCAAAAGTCGGGATCCGGCCCGGTCGGTTGCCGGGGTCTGGGCGATCAGCACCTCCGGCAGATGGTAATCGTAATCGTCAAGTGTATACATCTATTTGGGCCGGCTCACGCGGCTGTTTCCTTTCCGGGATGTTGAAGCGCATGGTCCGTGGGTTCGCCACCGCCCCCTGCTGTGGTTTTATTTTTCGGCACTATAGATACCTTCCGGTTCAGGATCAAGCCTTAGCTTGTCCGGCCGGTTATTGCCGGCCAAACAAGTTGACCCTTCTAAAAATTAATAGTATTCATTTTTTGATTAAAATTCATAATATTTTACTTGACAGAGGTTTGGTGCGCATTCTAACATGCCCAATCATAACAATGTTACTCTTCTAACTCAAAAAAATACCAGAAAAAAAATTTATTGCATACATTTCATATAATTATAGCAATTTTAAAAAAGTAACATTATTCTTTTGCCTGGCTTAGTAAATATAAAAAAAACGAAAAATATTTTTTTTAAAATTAAATACAATATGTTAAAATATGACCAAAGATGGGCCACACCATTACGATCGGATAAACCATAACAATGTTCACACCCCTTAAACCCGAAGTGTACCAACGGCTGGAACAGGCTGTGCTGGACATTTTTTCCCATTCCGATTTTCACAAGGCAAATATCCGCGATGTGGCCAACCGGGCAGGGGTGAGCTTTTCAACCATTTATAAACACTACGGTTCGAAGGAGCGGCTGGTCTTTGCCTTTGTGGACGTTTGGCTGGGCAAACTGACCGAACGAATCTACGACCACCTCCAGGGGATCGAAGACCTGAAGGAAAAAATGCGCAAAGTCCTCTGGCTTCAGCTGGATTACTACGAGCGCAATCCGGGACTGGCCAGAATCATTTTCATGACCCTGCCCATGAAAACCTGGATGACTGACGAATCGTTCAAACAGAAAAAGATGATCAACCTGTACCTGGAGGTCATGCGCAACGGCCAGAAGGAGGGACACCTGAATCCGCATGTGCGCGCCGGCGTATTGTTGGATTTTATGTTGGGGACGGTGCAGCGGGCTTTTACCATGTGGATCTCCAGGGGGCAGCAGGGCCGGTTGACAGACCAGGCCAGCATGCTTTTTGAAATGGTCTGGCGGGCCATTTCCAATCCCGGAAACGATCATAACTGATTTACCGCCTGCTAAAGGCCGCGTCAGCGTCAAGATGTTGATAAAATGGTGTTTATCGGGAGACCGGTACCCCATTTGAATTCTATCAACCGTTTTAAACAAAGGAGCACACCATGTCAGAACATCCCGATTTGCAAAAATGGAAGGATTTGTCCGCCAAGCAGCTCAGGGGGAAAGCCCTTGAGGATCTTCAGTGGGAGACCCCCGAGGGAATTCGGGTCAATCCATTGTATACGGCCGAAGACCTGGAAGGCATGCCCCACGTCAACACCCTTCCCGGCTTTGCCCCTTATGTCCGCGGCCCCATGGCCACCATGTATGCCGGGCGCCCCTGGACCATTCGCCAGTACGCGGGCTTCTCGACAGCCAAGGACTCCAACGCCTTTTACCGCCGCAACCTGGCCGCCGGACAGAAAGGCCTTTCTGTGGCCTTTGACCTGGCCACCCACCGCGGCTACGATTCGGATCACCCCCGGGTGATGGGCGATGTGGGCAAAGCCGGCGTGGCCATCGACTCGGTGGAAGACATGAAAGTGCTCTTCGACCAGATCCCCCTGGATAAAATGAGCGTCTCCATGACCATGAACGGCGCGGTGCTGCCCATCCTGGCCGGTTACATCGTGGCCGCCGAAGAGCAGGGCATCAAGCAGGAGCAGCTTTCCGGCACCATCCAGAACGATATCCTCAAAGAATACCTGACCCGCAACACCTATATTTATCCGCCGACCCCCTCCATGCGCATCGTTTCGGACATCATCGCCTACTGCTCTCAGAACATGCCCAAGTACAATACCGTCAGCATCAGCGGCTACCACATGATGGAGGCCGGCGCCAACAGCGTGCTGCAGACCGCCTTCACCCTGGCCGACGGGCTGGAATATGTCCGCGCGGCCATCGCCGCCGGATTGGACATCGACGCATTTGCCCCGCGACTCAGCTTTTTCTTCGGCGTGGGCATGAATTTTTTCATGGAGATCGCCATGCTGCGGGCGGCCCGCTTTCTGTGGCATGACATGCTCAAGCCTTTC
>JAGTUY010000080.1 GCA_018224455.1 Desulfosarcina sp. | reverse complement strand
TAATCGGCGTTTAAGTGCCTGATCATGATTGGTTGCTCAAGATCATGATAAATGGTCGGGCAGTCTGAGAATCAGCGCTCCGAGGTCGGGATGCCTTAGCTGGCCGGCGGCATGTCTGAAATCCATCCATATTCGTTGCCGCGTAAAATCTTCCGGCCACTGATCCAGCACCCGGGTTACTTTCATTGCATAGACATCAACTTCACACCGACCCCCCCATTTTTTGAAACCGTAAGTGCCGATCATTGGCTTGGACAAGCGGCCCTTGATGCCGGCTTCCTCATAGGCCTCGTTCAACGCGGTTTCAGTGGCGGAGAACCCGGGATCAATCAAACCCTTGGGGATCGTCAGGTGCTTTCCGCTGCTGGTGGAGATCAGCAGCACTTCCAGCACATCACCCGTGATTCGATAAGGGATGACTCCGGCCTGGGCGAAAACGTCCGTCATCGGGTCTCATTCCCGGGAATGCCGTAAACGGCAGGTTGTTTGTTCTGGTCCCGGTTGTCTTTGGTGACGTTGACACCGAACCCGTCCGGCAGAGATTTCGAATCACATATTCTGCCTGTTTATAGTGGATATACAGATGAAGCCCGAACATACAGTGCCAGTTGTGGGCATCGAATCGGCCGAAGGTCGGGTGACGGGTCCGTAGGCCTCCGCTTAGTCCGCCACGGCTCACAATCATCTGCAAATGATCTTCCACCGATGCGCGGAACCTCGACACGCACCGCGCCCTGTTCACGCTTTATCTGCCGTGAGAGCGCCAGGTAGGCGTCGAGCGATCTTCGGATCTGCCGGGAGGCCTTATTTCGGCTCGTCAGCGCAAAACGGCTCCGGAACGCCGCCTTTATCACCAGAGCGCGCATTCTCAAGAGTGGCTGTCGTCACGACCCGATGCGGCAGAATGGTGAACGGGGGCCGAATAGGACTCTCTTCGGGAAGCGGTGACGGCGCGGTTGGCGATATCCTGAACCTTTTCGTAGGCCAGTTCACTCTTTTTGGAAAGATCTCCGATTTGGGCTGCCTGTGACGACACCGCCTTTTCAAGGGCCTCGATTTTTCCCAAAAGGACGTTCCTTTCACCTTCGAAGCGGGCTTCCATGAGGGCCTTGTCGCTTTTAAAATCCCTGGTGAGCCGGTCCGTGGTCTGGGCCACCGCCGTCTGGATGCTGGCTTCATTGCGTTTGGGAAAACTCTCCACCTCTTTTTGCAGGGCCGTCATCTCTTTTTCACGACCGGCGATGGCTTCTTCACGGGTATCGAGCTTGTCCGTTCGCTGCCGGATGTCGTTCTCGAAATCGTTGCGCTTGACGGCGAGCTCCTTTTCAAGGGCCTGGAGTTCGTCTTCCAGGGCGTTTTTTCGCTGTGCATGTTCCCGCGCAAAAGCATACTCGTGCTCTTCCTTTTCCCGCTGGCGTTGTTTGCCGAGCGCTTCCGCCTGCTCCTTGACCTGTCGATCGTGGTCGGTCTTTTCTTGCTGCCACTGGGTGCGCCTTGCCTGCATTTCTGCTTCAAATGATGCCTTCTGCGCCTCCATGTCCTGCCCGAACTGCTCTTTTTTTACCCGTTGGGCATCGATCAGGGCTGCCAGGTCGGAAGCGGCCGTCTCCACTTCGTAGATGGTATCCAGCTCACCTTGCTTGGTTTCGATGGCGGACTTGATTTTGCGATAGGTCTCGATTTCGGTTTCGAACCGTTCAGCCAGGTCGGTTAGTTCGCGGCTGATTGCCCCGCGCAGCTCGTGAAGGCGTGTTACCGGATCCTGCGCCGCCTCGGAATCGGCCGTTGCCTCGGCCACTTTATTTTCCAACCGTTTGCGGGCCTTTTCAGCATCCAGCAGGTCCTTGTTTAGACGATCGAAGCGCTTTTTGGCCGCTTCGTAGGCCTCAAGCAGTTCCTTTTTGGTGTTGGCCATGGAGACATTGGGGATATCGGTTGGGTCAGTCATTGCAGTGTCCTGTCGATGGGTGGTTTTTGGTTTTTATAATTGACTGGGTGCAACTGTTAGCGCGGACAGCCATGCCGTACCATGGACCATTTCCGCAGTCAATCGGGACTTTCACGTGATCGTCGAAGGTTCCACCGGGAGGTTTCAATTCCCAAATGGGTGTTTTGCTGTTTCTGACCGAGTCCCTTGCTTTCTGAACAGGATTGGATATCCTGGCCCTGCCGCGCACGAAACGGCCAATGGAGATGGCGGGGAGGACAGCAGGTTGAAAAAAAGCTGCGACATCTAATGACAGCCTGGTGAGAAGGACGATTTTAATTCATCCAGGGTGGCAAGGCAACGACGGCTATCAAAAAATAGCCTGACGCCATATTTATTTAAGGCTACTAGGGCGGTTCGCTCTGCAGATACGATTTGCAGGAAATCGATCCGGACTCCAGATATTATCGTCAGATGGTGTACTGAAGTCCCAACATCCGCAGCTTTTCAGCGGTTGGGCGGCCATTTTTGTCCCACCCTCGGAACCGGTAATAATCTGGCAGCATTTTGTCGAGATGGCAGACCATCCCCTTGGCCGGACCGTCGGGCAGGGGCTGATCGAGGATGCGTGCAGGCAGCGTGTCGTCCTTGCGGGAGAAGCCGGCCCGTGCCAGTAAGAGTCGTTCAGCGTTGAAGATTCGTTCGCCGGCCTGGCAGACTTCCTCGAGGCTGTAGCCGGCGCCGGTGGCGGCGTTAAGCAGTTCGGTGATCCCATCGGGGCGGATGGCCTGTTCGGGCAGCACCAGGTTGCGTACCGAGAAGAATACACACAGGCCAGCGGCGTCGATTACCGCAAACGTGTCCTGCCAGTCCTTCACCAACTGGGCCTTGTCGTCCCACGTGAGGGGGTCCATCTGGAAAGGCACCCCCAAGATCTCGATGTAGGCTGGATCGCCGCGCATGTGGGACGCACCGATCGGGGATGTTGCATAGGCCAAACCCATACCCTGCTCTGCGCGAGGTTCGTAGCCCGCAAATTCCTGTCCCTTGGCCGTGATGGAGAGTTCCGGATGTTCGAAGCGACCGGCTAATCGAAGGCTGCCTTCGGCCAGCAGCGCGCCGAACCCCTTTTTTTCCGCCGTCATCCGGGTCAGTTTCACAAGGGCCTCGGCATCGCCGAACCGTAGGGGCATGCCGACGTCCGCTTCGGTGATGATCCCCTTTTCGAACATCTCCATGGCGCAGGCAATTGTGCTGCCCATGGTGATCGTATCCATTCCCTGCTCGTTGCAGATGTAGTTGGCCTTGGTAATGGCCGCCAGGTTGTCGATCCCACAGTTGGAACCCATGGCGTAGATGGTTTCGTATTCGGGTCCTTCTCCCTGGCCCTCGTATCCCGGCTCTTTTACCCGGGTAACCCGGCCGCATCCGATGGGACAGGCGTGGCAGGCCTTGTGTTTGACGAGGTATTTTTCGGTCAGGGCCTGGCCTCCGATGGCTTCCCATCCCTCGAAAGTCCCTTGCTGGAAGTTGCGGGTAGGCAGAGCACCAACGGTCTGGGTGCCCGTAATTGTGGCAGCCGTTCCGTAAGTTCGCAGCGGTGGCGGGTCGCCCTTGTAGGTGTCGGAAAATTTGCGGTTGAACTTTTTGACCAACTCCTTGAAGCCGTCCTTGTCGAAGAGCGACACGGGCGTAATGCCATACACTGCAACGGCTTTCAGGTTTTTCGATCCCATCACGGTGCCGGCACCCGAGCGTCCGGCGGCTCGGTCGCGGTCGTTCATGATGGAGGCAAACAGCACGCCATGTTCACCGGCCGGGCCGATGCAGGCCACACGGGCCTCAGGACGGGTTTCCCGTTGCAGCGTCGCTTCAGTTTCATGGGAGTTTTTCCCCCACAGGTGGGTGGCAGGCCGCAGTTTCGAGCGGCCAACATCAATCCACAGGTACACCGGCTCGGGGGCTTTTCCGGTAAAAATAATCATGTCGATGCCGCTCTGTTTGAGCGCTGCCGGAAATTTACCCCCGGAGTTCGAGCAGGTGATGGCTCCGGTAAGGGGAGACTTGGTGGTGACCATGTAGCGGGCACCGGTGGGTGCCCGGGTTCCCGTCAGCGGGCCGGCGGCCATGATCAGGATGTTATCGGGCCCCAGCGGATCGCAGTTAGGGTCCAGTTCCGCCAGCAGCGTATGGATACCGAATCCCCGGCCCCCGATGTAATCCCGAGCCATTGCTGGATCCAGGACATGGTCGCTGACGGTGCCCGCAGACAGATTCACCCGTATGATTTTTCCAGCCCATCCATGCATGATCGACCTCCCTTGGTTTCTATTTCGGTGCCTGCCGAAACGATGCTTCTGCCGCGGCAGGCAATCGGAAGATTGTCATTGAAACGCGCAAAAACTTGATATTTTTCGAAGGTTCGGAATATACAGACTCTGTCTGTTGCCGTTCCTTATGAAACACTGCAGGGGAAGCGTTCCTGCCGGCCGTGGGTTTTCAGTTTATCTTCGAGCAATATCTGTCACACAGTGAACATTATCATCAAAAGCTACCACGAGTTGAAGCCGCTCACCGATTGTCTTCCGGATCAGGGGCGACTGGCGCTGCCTGACGGTGAGACCGTCGGCGTCGTTCTGCAGCGCCTGGGTGTGCCCCGGGAAAAACGGGCGGCGTTGGTTCTCTTCATCAACGGTCGCATGGCCCGTTTGGACACTCGGCTGGCCGAGGGCGATACGCTCGTGTTCTTTTCCTCCATCGCAGGCGGATAAGGCTGCCGTCAAGAGCCTCCGCAGCTTGTCCACGGTGTCCCCTTCGAGGATTCTGTCCTAACCGCATCTGAACACTGCTTACAAAATCGTTATATGACCGGGTCACCGACTTCCGGTTTCCGGAGGCAGCTCAGGATCGGTTCCACGTTCTCAAGATCCTGAAGTCCTTCGATGGCCAATAGTATGCGGTCCTGGTCCGTTGGAGTCATCAACCCTGCGGCCAGCCGCCGGAACTTGCTTATCAGCCGGGTCCGGTCCATGGGGTTTGCCGGATCCCCCAGGGGATACCGAACCGTCTGTTCGAACCGGCCGGCAGTCGTTTCCAGGCAGACTCTGGCACTGGTTTCGGCCGGGAAACAGGCCTCCAGTGGAGGATCGACATGCATGCGTACCTGTGCGGCAAGGGTGGTGACCTCCGGTCGGTGGAGCCATTCGGGAGAAAGCGGCAAGAGCGCCTCCGCTCCACCGCAAGCGGCCACCGCCAGACAGAAGGGAAGGCTGTACTGAGCGCCTTCGAGGGTATCGGGATCG
>JAGTUY010000079.1 GCA_018224455.1 Desulfosarcina sp. | reverse complement strand
TGTTTCTTGAGTGTCTTGTCAGGCCCAGCCAATCATGCCTTGCCCAACACCATGGCCAACAAGGCCATACGGATATATTGCCCGTATTCCATCTGGCGGAAATAAGCTGCCCGGGGGTCTTCATCCACAGCCATATCGATCTCCCATACACGCGGCAGGGGGTGCATGACGATCATCTCATCCTTGGCATGGGACATGGTCTCTGCTGTGACAACATAGATGCCTTTAAGGTTTTCATGCCGGGTAGGGTCTTCAAAACGTTCCTTTTGTACCCGGGTCACGTAGAGCACGTCCGTATCCGGAAAGACCTCCATCAGGTCAGTAAAGGCTGCTTGCGGGATGCCCTTTGCACCGATTTCTTCCTGGATCTCGGCCGGCATGCTGAGGATATCCGGCGCGACATAGTTGAGCCGGATATCGTACAGGCTCAGCAAACGCGCCAGCGAATGCACGGTGCGTCCGTATTTAAGGTCGCCCATCATGGTCACCGTCAGACCGTCAACCCGCCCCAATTCCTCCTGGATGGTGAACAGGTCCAGCAGGGCCTGGGTGGGGTGCTCGCCAATCCCATCACCGGCGTTGATAATCGGCTTTTTGGCATACTTGGCCGCCAGTGCCGATGAGCCGACCTCCGGGTGGCGCAGCACGATCACATCGGCATATGCCTCCAAAGTGCGGACCGTATCCGGCAGCGATTCACCCTTGGTCACCGAGGAGTAGCTGACGTTATTGATTGGGATCACACTACCACCCAAACGTTCCATAGCCGAGGTAAAAGACGACGAGGTGCGCGTGGAGGGCTCGTAGAACAGGTTGGCCAGGATCTTGCCCTTCAAGAGGTCAAAAGACCCCACACGAGCGACCATTTCGTACATCTCGTGGGCCACATCAAAAATATACGCCAGCTGCTGGCGGTCAAACTGGTTGACCGAGATAATATCTTGCCCGTAAAAGGGCGAATCCTGCTTGTCGCCGAAGGGCAAATGTGGGTTCTTAGCGTGGATGGGGGGATTGAATGGTGTCATTTTTTGCTCCTATTTGTTAATTCTCTAATATTTGTTTCGCGGATCCGTAGCATGCAGATTTTTCTATTGACTTGGCGCACACAACGCTTACACCCGTTAGTCTCAGGGTAGGCTGAGGTACGCACCCTGCATCACTTTCATAAACTTTATTTTCGTAGGGTGCGCGGTGGTATTCTGCGCACCATAATTGTTCTTTGTCATGTGCATACCCTGCATCTGCTTATCTACCTGATGCGCTGACCATAACCGGGCTGAGCCAGCACCTGACCGTCGCGGAAAACGGTCTTTCCACGCAGCATCACCTCGCGGACGGCGCCGTGTACGTCCCAGCCCTCAAAGGGGGTCCAGCCCGCCTTGGTGTGCATGCCCTGTGCGCTGAGGGTATGCTTTTTATCCAAATCCACCTTCACCCAGCTCTCCGGCTGGGCAGGGATATTGAAGATGCGCCGGACGTTATCGCCCATGCGGGTGAGGACATCATCCAGCGTCAGGCGGCCTTCGTGGACGGCGGTCAGGAACAGGGGCAAGGCTGTCTCAAGCCCGGGGAAGCCCGGCGGCGATTCGGCACTGGCTTTTTCGGCAGCGGTGTGCGGGGCGTGGTCAGTGGCAAAGCAATCGATCACCGCCAGGTGTGCCCACAATGCATCCACATCCGCCTGGGTCCCCAGCCGTGGGCGTACCTCGCCCCAGCCGCCGGTCAGGTCCTCTGATGTGAGGAACAGGTGATGCGGGGTGACCTCACAGGTGACCTTGAAGCCGCGTTGCTTGGCTGCCCTGACGAGGAGGATCTCCTCGCGCGTGGCGACGTGGGCCAGGTGCAGCGGCCGGTCGACCAGGGCCGCCATCAAGATCGCCGCCGCCAGGGTGCGCCCTTCTGCATGGGCCACCAGGGGCCGGTCTTTCGGCCATGTGCGGAAATGTGCTTGCCACAGCGACATTGCATCCAGGCGTAAAGGCCCGTAGGTTTGATCCAGGTAGAGCTTCAAACCTGCGGTCTTGCCGGCCAATTCGGCAGTCCTGGCCAAGTTGTTCGGGCCAGCGCCCAGGTAGAGGCTGAAATCGCAGCGGGCGTTCATCACCGCAAGTTGTTCCGCTTTTTCCAGGGAAACACGGTCCACCACCGGCGGGTCGGTGTTGGGCATAGCCAGCACCTGCGTGAATCCGCCCACCAGGGCAGCCGCCGTCCCGCTGGCCCAATCCTCTTTGTGGGTGGCACCGGGCTCGCGCATGTGCACGTGAGGGTCAATCAAAGCGGGAATCCGCACAGGTGGCCTCCAGGCATAGAAAAAGAGAGCCGATAAAGGCTCTCTCTGAATGGTAAAACGATCGCCGCAGGCGGCGCGGGAAATTGATCAGGCGTAGATAAAATATATTTCGTTAATCGCATCTCACTGGAACAATTCTAAGCATTTTTGGAATTCTGTCAAGGGAAAAGGGGTTAATGATTCCTTAAGTTCTGGTAACCCCATTCACTAAAAACGGTAACCCCACACCCTGGCAAATGTCTTTGATCACATCCAGAGCACCACATTACCGCCATCCTCGACCTCTGATCGTTCATGCACACCTTTGAACATTTCTAAAGAAAGCTTTATAATCTTATCAGAGACTAACCATGAGCAACCTCGCCAAGGAGGCACCCCATGTCCAAACCCCGCCCGGTGCGCGCCCCGCGCGGCACCCAGCTGACCTGCAAATCCTGGCTGACTGAAGCCGCTTTCCGCATGATCCAAAACAACCTCGACCCGGAAGTGGCGGAACGGCCGGACGACCTGGTGGTCTACGGCGGGCGCGGCCAGGCAGCCCGCTCCTGGGAGGCGTTTGATGCCATCCTGACCACCCTGAAAGATCTTGAAAACGACGAGACCCTGCTGGTGCAGTCCGGCAAACCGGTGGCGGTCTTCAAAACTCACCCCGACGCCCCGCGAGTGCTGATCGCCAATTCCAACCTCGTCCCGCATTGGGCCACCCAGGAACACTTCGACGAGCTGGCCGCCAAGGGCCTGATCATGTACGGGCAGATGACGGCCGGCTCGTGGATCTATATCGGCACCCAGGGCATCCTGCAGGGCACCTACGAGACCCTCGGTTCCCTGGCTCATCTGCAAGGCTGGCCCTCCCTCAAGGGCAAGTTCGTCCTGACCGCCGGCCTGGGCGGCATGGGCGGCGCACAGCCGTTGGCGATCACCATGAACGAGGGCGTGGGCCTGATCGTCGAAGTCGACCCCAAGCGCGCCCGGCGCCGGCTGGAGATCGGTTACGTGGATGCGGTCGTCGATACGCTCGAAGAAGCCATGACCCTGGTGGAAGACGCGCTGGACGCTGAAATGCCTAAATCAATCGGCCTGATCGGCAACGCGGCTGAGATTTTCCCTGAGCTGGTCATTCGCGGCGTGATCCCGGATGTGGTCACCGACCAGACCCCCGCCCACGACACCCTCAACTACATCCCTGCGGGTCTGTCCCTGGTTGAAGCCGATGAACTCCGTCAGCGCGACCCCGCTGCTTACCGCG
>JAGTUY010000078.1 GCA_018224455.1 Desulfosarcina sp. | reverse complement strand
CTGATACCGCTGATTACCGGCGTGATTGCCTTCTTCATTCCGCGTCCCGTCGGCCGGCCCTTGCTGGTATTAACCGGGGTAGTCCACCTCATATTGTCCCTTTATCTGTGGATCCGGCGGCCGGAAGCACTGTTTGAAATTTATTTTTCCGTCACCCCCGAAGGCCTCCTGTCGCTGCTGGTGATTTCCCTGCTTTTTTTCCTGATCTCGATTTACACCACGGGGTATCTCAAACAAACTGAAATCCGCTCCGAACGCGTTTTTACCGGATCAATGCTGCTGTTTTTATCCACCATGACCATGGTGACCCTTTCGGATCATATCATGGTGATGTGGATTGCCATCGAGGCCACCACCCTGGCCAGCGCACCGCTGATATATACGCATCGGTCCGCCGCCACCCTCGAGGCCACCTGGAAGTATGTGCTGATCTGCTCGGTGGGCATCGCCCTGGCCCTGCTGGGTTCGGTCCTGATCACCCTGTCCATGGATATCAACGGTGTCGATGTCCCGGTGGCTTTTTCCGCGCTGACCAACGTGGCCGCACGCCTGGATCCCTTGTGGCTCAAGACCGGTTTTGTGTTCATCCTGGTGGGCTACGGCACCAAAATGGGCCTGGCACCGATGCACACCTGGCTGCCCGACGCCCACAGCGAGGCGCCCAGCCCGGCCTCGGCCCTGCTCTCGGGCGTACTGCTCAATTGTGCTTATTTAGGCATCTTCAAAACCAACAAGATCATGCACGCCGCCGGGCTGTCAGATTTTTCCGGCCCCATTCTCATCGTCTTCGGCCTGGTCTCGATCATGGCGGCGGCCACCTTTATTCTCAAGCAGACCGAATACAAACGCATGCTGGCCTATTCCAGCATCGAGAACATGGGCATCATCGCCTTCGGCACCGGCATTGGCGGGCTGGGCGCCTACGGTGCGATGATCTGCCTGATCCACCACAGCCTGATCAAATCCAGCCTCTTTCTCACCTCTGGCAACATTCTGCTGGGATTCGGCAGCCGGCTCATCGAAAATACCGGCAACCTGGTCGGCCGCATGCCCAAAACATTCGTAGCCTTTTTTGGCGGTTTCGTCGGCATCTCCGGATTTCCACCCTTTGGCATTTTTATCGGTGAACTGCTGATTATCATGGGTGCGTTCCGAACCGGCAACTATGTGGCCGCCGGTTTCTTCATCCTCAGCCTGTGCGTGATCTTCGCCGGTTTCGCCAACAACATCATGAAGATTTCTTTTGACGCCTCGGATGCCACCATCCGGATCAAGGAAGCGCCCAGTCTGGTCTGGCCCCAATACGCGCTGCTGTTAACCTCCCTGGTGCTCTGTTTCTGGATGCCGGACACCTTGTACCAGACCATTATCCATGCGGTGAACACCATCGGTGGGGGATTTTGATGACCATGAATTTCAAAACCATCTCCAACGGGGAAGCCATCTTAATTGAAAGCATCCCCCATCTCTCTTTTGATGAATTTTCGGCCCAGGCATCAGAGATCGTCTCGGGGGGCGGCAAGGTGGTTCAGTTTTTTGCCTTCCAGGTTGACGACACGATACGGCTCATGGCCGTATTGCGCAATGATGGTCTGCTGGTTGCTACCTGCAATGCACCGGAGACGTACCCGGCCTTGACCGTCCAGTGCGAACCCTTTCACATGTTCGAGAGGGAAATTGCCGAGCAATACGGTATCCGTCCCGAGGGCCATCCGTGGCTAAAAATGGTGCGCTACCATGCCAACTGCCGCGGCGTTGATGATGTCTTCGGCAACGACTACAGCGAGGATATCCCCGGTAGATACGACTACTACTCGGTCGCAGGGGATGAAATTCACGAGGTGGCCGTGGGTCCAGTGCATGCCGGGGTGATCGAGCCCGGCCATTTTCGCTTTAACTGCATCGGCGAACGGGTACTCAACCTGGAGATCCAATTGGGTTACCAGCATCGGGGGGCGGAAGACCTGCTCCTGAAAGCCGATCGCAAGCGGCTGCCGTTCATCGCCGAGAACATCGCCGGTGACACCTCTGTCGGCCACAGCCTGTGCCACGCCCAGGCCGTGGAAGCCCTTTCCGGCACACAGACCGATGACGGCGCGAAAATCATCCGCACCATCGGTTTGGAGTTGGAGCGCATCGCCAACCACGTGGGCGACCTGGGAGCCTTGAGCGGAGACGTGGCCTTTCTTCCGCCGGCCAACTACTGCGGGCGCATGCGCGGTGATTTTCTCAACATGTCCCTGCTGCTTTGCGGCAACCGCTTCGGCAAAGGACTGGTGCGCCCGGGCGGTGTTCGGTTCCCCATGAACGACGACAACCGTCGAGATTTAACCGCTCGCATCAGTGAACTCAAACCCCAGGTCAAGCATACGATCGACCTGCTCTTTTCCACCTCGAGCGTTCGTTCCCGGTTTGAAGGCTGCGGTGCGGTTAGCCGGTCGGATGCGGAAAGGCTGGGGCTGGTGGGCCCGGCCGGACGCGCCTGTGGGGTGGTCTACGATGTCCGGCGATGTTTCCCCACCGAGCAATACGGTCGTCTGGACATCCCTGAAAACGCGGAACCCACCGGAGACGTGTATGCCCGGGCCAAGGTCAAGGCCGACGAGGTCATGCAGTCCATCGAGATCATCGAATCGTTGCTGCAAAATCCAGTGGAGACATCTGTCGTCGACGTGGCCGACATGACCCTGGCGCCCGATTCGTTGGTGGTCACGCTCAACGAGGCCTGGCGGGGTGAGTTGTCGCACTGCATCCTGACCGATGCAGCGGGAAAAATACTACGCTACAAGGTCAAGGACCCTTCCTTCCATAACTGGAATGGTCTGTCCATGTCCTTAAGAGATACGGGTATTTCCGATTTCCCGCTGAACAACAAGAGCTATAATCTGTCGTATTGCGGGTTTGACCTTTAAATGAGAATTTAATTCACGAACATATCAATAGCGGCAGAGCGAATCCATTATGCTAAATGTCCTGAAAAACAGGTTCGAACAAGGGTGTAAAACCTCCAAATACCCCAAGGAAACCGTCCAGCTGCTGCCCCGCTACCGCGGGCGCCCGCAGGTCAACCCGGATGCGCCGGCGGAGGTGGCATCCGCATGCGCGGCGGCCTGCCCCCAGGAAGCCATCGATCCGGCGGCTAAAACCATCGACATGGGACGCTGTGTTTTCTGCGGAACCTGCGAGCGCATTGGCAAGGGCCAGTTCGTCACTTTCACCCAGGATTTTGCCATTTCCGTTGCCGAAAAGGAACACCTGGTCACCGCGGGTGACCTCCCTGACCTCGCCACGCATTCCCGACAGCACTTCAAGAAGCTCTTTGGCCGGTCGCTCCAGCTGCGCCAGGTGTCGGCCGCCGGCTGCAACGCCTGTGAAGCGGACCTGAACGTACTGGCCACCCCTTTTTTCGATCTGGCCCGCTTCGGCATCAACTTCGTGGCCTCCCCGCGCCATGCCGACGGAATCGTGGTCACCGGCCCGATTTCCCGCAATATGAAAACCGCTCTGCTGCAGACCTATGAAGCCACACCTGAACCCCGGGTGGTGATCGCCGTGGGCAGCTGCCCCCTGACCGGTGGGCCCTTTCGGGGCAGTCCCGAGGTATCCGACGGGCTGGCCACCCTGCTGCCGGTAGACCTGTTCATTCCCGGCTGCCCGCCGCACCCGATGACAAACCTGCATGCACTGTTAACCTTCTTCCAATAAGAACGACGGATAAAACGGCAGGGACCTGTCATGATGGACAGGCCCCCGCTGTTACTATGGTTGGATAATGATGGTGGGGTACAGCCCTTCCTTATCGCCCTTGGGATAGGGTTGAATGGTATTAAAGGAGATGTTCTGGTTGCGCTGGGCATGCCCGCGATTCAAATTGCCATCGTAAAAGGCGCCGTTGGCTTCCAGGATGTGGTGAATCCGTTCCTGGAATAACGAAACAAAACTACCCCCGCTGCCTTCGAAGAGCATACTGCCCTTGCAGACCCGGGTGTCGATCTTTGAAAAGGCGTTAAGGCTCATGCTGTTGGCTTCGAGCTCTTCCGCGTTTCTCACCAACCCCCAGACCAGACTGCCGGGGGGCACCTTAAGCGGTTTTCTGATGTCGATAATGGTGTGTGGCATTACCACGCTGTCTTTGCCGATGGTCAGCCGGGCATCCGGGCGCCCCCTTAAAAAGCTGTTGAAACCCACAAAAACATTGGTCCCCATATCGGCCTCGATGATTTTCGCACCGTGGGCCGTGACGTTGTTGCCCGCGAGTTTGGAGTTGATGATATAACAGTTCTCCTGGGCATTGGCGCCCCTTCCGAGTATTGAATTTTGAAGGAATGCGCGCTGGGCGACCAGCACATTTTCTCCGATTTTGGTTTTGGGCTTGATCACTGCGAAGCGGTCCAAGGATGTATTCACGGGTACGCGCACCGAGTTCTCGATGTTGACCACATTGAATACCCGCTGAAAGGCTTCCTTACGATCTTCCACAAAATCCATGAACACGCCTTGAGGCGGACTGTCGCTGTTAAAATAGATATAGTCGTTCAGTTGGCTGATCGGGTAGCGGTACATGAAATTGAAATCACCCGGCTTGCGGACCCAGACGGTGCCCGGTTCGATCTTCAGATGGCTGATTTCCCCGGCTTGAACATACGCATAGGCGCCGATGACGCAGTCGCGCATGGTGGTCAAGTCCACCGTCGAAAATGGCCCCAGGTAACAGCCGTCTGAAGGAGACCCGTGAATGTTGGCGTAATGGGTGGAAACTGTGTCGCGAATATAAAATCGTTCCAGGGTCTCTGGGTCATGCGAAAAATTGTGCACCAGGGTTTTGATCAGGAAACTGTCATCGATGCGGATCTCTTCATCCTGGTCCACCGGAATATTGAACTCCTGATATCGAAACAGGTCACCCCTTTTTTTCAGTTCGTCACCACGAATATCGCTTTTGTAAAGCAGGGAGTTGGTTACCCGGCATCTTCCCAAAAAGTAGGAGCCGGAGAGGTTGGAATGCTTGAAAACCAGGTTCAAGGGATGATGCGGGGTAATGCCGTAGAAGGCATAAAATTTGGTCATCTGCCCGGTCGGGACGAGTTTGTTGACCATGGGATGAACATCGAACTCCAATTCCCGGAGGTTGATGTTCACACGCTGTATGATCCGATCGAAGAGTTTTTCAAGTTCCCTCATCCTGTCACCCCCTTTGGCAACTGCGATTCGGATTCTTTCATGGCATGGAAAACGGCGGCGAACACATCTGCCAGCCGTAATACACCCACGATATCCGCATTTCTGGTAACCAGCAACGATAGATTGGAACCGGTGGTCAACTGGTGAAGGGCCATATCTATTGATGTATTTTCATCCACGTACTCGCCTTCGGTAGGCCGCTGCATGAGATCGGTCACTTTCAACTTGGCGGCTTTGGAATATACATCCAAGATGGGCGGGGAACTTTTCAGATACTCTTCCTGCTGCAGGGCCACTGCCTTGCGGGTGAAGCCAAACTGTTTGAACTTTCTGATTTGATCCAGATTGGCATCCCTGGGTTCCAGGGCGCAGAGAAAGTCCATCTGGCTGAGTTTGCCGATAACCCGTTTCTTTTTATCCAGAATCAGAACGGCCCGGTGGGAGTAGCGGCTTTGCTGAAACTGTTCCTGCGCCTTCTCCAGGGCAAGCACCGATTCGTACAATGTCGCCTCCTCGGGAACGGTGGCGTACTCCGAGATCGGCACCATGAGATCCTTGACTACGTAGTTTTTCACTGATGGCCTCCCGGTTGGGGGTTAGCGGTTACCAGGCGTCAACTGATGTGCGGCACCTTGGCAACTATGCAGGTTCCCGAGGCGCCGACAGGGTGTAACCGACCTAATAGTTCAGCAATTCAGCCAATACGATCAATCTCAAATTGTGCGTAACTACCATGGATAAATGATTAAATCAAT
>JAGTUY010000077.1 GCA_018224455.1 Desulfosarcina sp. | reverse complement strand
CACTGGGACAGCTCGGCATCCAGACCACCTCTTTTATTGCCATTATAGGTGCCGCCGGTCTGGCTGTCGGCCTGGCGCTTCAGGGATCGTTGTCCAACTTTGCCGCCGGTTTTCTGCTGATCATCTTCCGGCCCTTCAAAGTGGGCGACCTGGTCGAGGCTGCCGGTGTGTTCGGTGTGGTGGAGGTCATCCAGATTTTCACCACCCAGTTGAAAACGGCTGACAACAAGACCGTCATTGTTCCCAATGCCAAGCTTACCGACGATAATATCGTCAACTGGACGGTCAAGGGAACCCGCCGGGTGGACATGGTGTTCGGCATCGGATACGACGACGACATTGACAAAGCGCGATCGCTCATGGCCAATATCATCGCCGAAGACGGGCGGATTTTAAAAAGTCCCGAACCACAGATCTCCGTATCTGAACTGGCGGACAGCAGTGTGAACTTCGTGGTTCGTCCATGGGTCAAGGTTGAAGACTATTGGGGGGTTCATTTCGACCTGACCGAAAAGATCAAAAAAGCCTTCGACGCCAACGGTGTCTCCATTCCGTTCCCCCAGCGCGACATTCACGTGTACCAGCATGGCGGCGCGGCTCAAGAAAAAAGTGCTTGACAAGCCGATTTGACCTGAATATATATCGCCCAATTTTGAAAAGGCCGAAGGAACCTTTCTCTTTGGCCTTTTTCATTGTTCAGACCATCATGGGAGGTGTTTCAAATGAAATGTACAACGGTTCGCAAAGGCATGGAATGTGCCTTCATGACAGCCAAAGGCTGCGGATACAACGGTGGTGTCTGCCTTGAAATCGTGGAGCAGTGCAAAGGGTGCAACCGCACCCTGGAGATCGCTTCGGGATGGTATTGCGCTGCCTGCCCCGAGCCTGCGACCAAGTGGAAAAGCGGCAATTGCAACCTGGCCACGCACGCCGGCTCGAGCATGGCCGAGACCGCTCAGAAGATCAATCCGTTGAAGGCTTCCAAGCGCTCCAGAAAGTAGTCTGTCTGCCGACAACCCAATCGATTTGTCGAAAACCCCGCCACGGGACCGGTGTGGCGGGGTTTTTTGCGTTGCGTTGTGGCCGCTGGCGCACCCGGCATGGGGTCAAACCCATCCTGTGCGCATCCTCTTGATATTTCAAGCCCTTTTCCCTTGACAGGTTGCGTGTTCAGGAAGTAGATATCCCTTTCACCGGTTCCGCGGCTGAACCAACACCATTGAGGATGGATGCCCATGAATCCTTTAGCTGAACAACTGAATCAGACCATCAAGTCTGCGGCCCCGCATGTGTACGGCATGCTGTCCGATGTGGGTAAAAAACTATTTTTTCCAAAAGGAATTCTGACCCAGGGCGCGGAGGCCAAGGAAAAGGCTTATGCCATCAACGCCACCATCGGTATCGCCAAAGAGGGCGGCCGGACTATGCGGTTTGACAGTGTGATGGCTTCCCTCAACAATATCCGGGCCAGCCAGTCGCTGACCTACGCCCCGTCCTTCGGCCTTCCCGCCCTGCGCAAACAGTGGCAGGTCGAGATGATTGCGAAGAACCCGTCACTGGCCGGAAAACCGGTGAGCCTGCCGGTGGTTACCTGCGGAATTACTCACGGCATTGCCACGTTTGCGGATGTCTGGACCAACCCGGGGGATGTGATCATTTTGCCGGAGATGATGTGGGGAAACTACAGCATGATCTTTTCCGTGCGAAAAGATGCACGCATCCGCCACTACGAACTGTTTACCCCGGATGGTAGTTTCAACCTCGGCGCCTTTGAACAGGCGGTCCGCCAGGAGGCGGCAGACCACCGCAAGATTACGGTGGTTCTCAACTTTCCCCAGAATCCGTCGGGGTATGCTATTTCCGAAAGGGAGGCGGACGGGATTGTCCGCATCCTTACCGATACGGCTGCCGCCGGCACCTATGTCCTGGCGGTCACCGACGATGCCTATTTCGGTCTTTTCTATGAACCGGAAACGCTGAAGGAATCCATCTTTGCCCGCCTGTGCGGGGCGCACCCCGGTATTCTGGCGGTAAAGCTCGACGGGGCCACCAAGGAAAATTACGTGTGGGGACTGCGGGTGGGCTTCATTACCTACGGTGGCTCGTTCAATGGCGACACGACGCCGCTTTTCGATGCGCTGGAGCGCAAAACGGCCGGTTGCATCCGCGGTACCATTTCCAATGCCTCGCATTTGAGCCAGACCATTTTGCTCAACTCCATGCAGAACGAGAAAAACCCTGCCGAAAAGAAGGCCAAGTTCGACATCCTCAAGGCCCGGGCAGAACGGGTCAAAGCGGTCTCCAAGGATCCCAAGTATGCCGAAGCATGGGAGGTCTACCCATTTAACGCCGGTTACTTCATGTGCCTTCGACTTAAAACGGTGGATGCGGAAGCCCTGCGCGTTCACCTGTTGGATCGATACGGCGTTGGATTGATATCGCTGGGGGAATCGAACCTTCGGATCGCTTTTTCGTGCATGGAAGAAGCCGATGTTGAAAAACTGTTCGATACCATCTTTCAAGGAGTGAAAGAACTGGGAAAAATAAAATAGCTCATGCCGCAGACGGAAACGAAACCGAGTACGTACCGGCGAATCAATGGACGGCTGAAAAGCCTGAATATTGCCCAGGCCACCCGCTGGTCGGTCTATTTCATCGCCATCGGCCTGATTGCCGGCCTCGGTTCGGTCGTTTTTCATTACCTGTGCCAGTTGGGGCTGCATTACTTTCTGGATATGCTCGCCGGCTACCGCCCTCCGGCGCCGGCCGGAGAACACCACCTGCTTCCGCCCACATCGGTGCCATTCAATCGATTGATGCTGCTGTTTCTGCCCGCCATGGGGGGGGTGTTGAGCGGGTGGCTGGTTTACACATTCGCTCCGGAAGCAGAAGGACACGGCACCGACGCCGCCATCAATGCCTACCACAACAAGGGTGGCTTCATTCGCGGCCGGGTGCCCATCGTCAAAACCATCGCGTCGGCCATTACCCTGACCACCGGGGGGTCCGGGGGCAGGGAAGGGCCGATTGCCCAGATCGGTGCCGGTTTCGGTTCTTTTCTGGCCACGACCCTCAAGCTTTCCGACCGTGAACGCCGGATCATGATGGCTGCCGGCATCGGCGCCGGCGTGGGCAGCATCTTCCGGGCCCCGCTGGCCGGCGCCCTGTTTGCCGCCGAGGTGCTTTACCGGGACCCTGATTTTGAATCGGAGGTGATCATTCCGGCAGGTATCTCCTCGGTGGTGGCCTACTGCGTCTTCTGCCTGGTATTCGGATGGGGCTCGCTGTTCGATTCGCCGCCATTCAACTTTCAGAATCCGCTGGAGCTGGGACCTTACCTGGTTCTGGCCCTGGTGCTGGTCGCCACCGGTGTATTTTACATCAAGGCCTTTTACGGCACGATCCATCTTTTCGAGTCTTTAAAGAAAATTCCCAATCACATCAAACCGGCCATCGGCGGTTTGCTGACCGGTATCATCGGCTTCTTTTTACCCCACACCCTGGCCTTTGGCTACGGGTTTGCCCAAAAGGCCATCAACAATGAGCTGGCGGTGCCCTTCCTGCTCTCCCTTGCCCTGGGCAAGGTGCTGACGACATCTTTTTCCATCGGCTCCGGGGGAAGCGGCGGCGTATTCGGCCCCTCTATCGTGATCGGCGGGGCCATGGGCGGCTGCGTGGGTAAAATCTTCCACGACATCATGCCCACCGTTGTCACCCAGCCCGGTGCCTTCGTGGTCGTGGGAATGGCCGGATTCTTTACGGCCGTCTCCAACACCCCTATCTCCACGATCATTTTCGTCAGTGAGATGACCAATTCCTACCATTTGCTTCTGCCCAGCCTGCTGGTCTGTTCAGTGGCCTATGCGGCATCGCGGCGCTGGACCATCTTTAAGCGGCAGGTGCAGAGCAAAGTCGATTCTCCGGCCCACGCCGGTGATTTTTTTGTGGATATCCTCCAGGCGATCCCGGTCAACGACCTCATGCCGCTGGTAAAAAAGGTGACCCTGATCCCCCAGGATATGCCGTTTCTAGAGTTCAAGCGCACTTTTTCCGAGACCAAGCAGCATTACTTTCCGGTTGTGGATGAAGAGAAACGGCTGGTGGGGATCTTCTCCATCAACGATATCCGGGGCGTTCTCTTCGCACCCGAAATCGAACAGCTGGTGGTGATGAAGGACGTGGGAAACTCCGACATCATCGTCACCACGCCGGAAGAGGACCTCAACGCCGTGCTGAAAAAATTCACCACACGGAATATCGACAGCCTGCCGGTGGTGCGTGCAGACGATCACGGGATCCTGTTGGGCATGCTCAACCGTCGGGAGGTGATTTCATTCTACAACCAGAAGGTGGAGGAGATGAAATCGCAGCGCCTGGCGAACTATGGCGAATAGCCAACGATTCGTTGAAAGAAAATGATAAAAAAGGCAACCGACAACCTGCTGGTCGCCTTCAATACCGAGCCCCATGATTCGGACCAACCCGACCTGATCCGGGAGATTCTGATACCCGTTTGAACCGATATCCTCACGCCATCGTCGCGAATGGATGCCAGGACCTGGTCGGGAACGAAACGGCGCCCCGGCGTCATCCAGTATATACTTCAATTCTTCAGCCTTGAGCATGGCATTCGCCGAAACGGCAAGGGCACCGATGCGCACGGTGGCGAGATAGCCAATCACGAAAGCGGGAATGTTTGGCAGGTAAAGGGCCACGCGGTCGCCGCTGGCGATCCCCTCCGCGATCAGTGCATTGGCAAGCCGGTTTACACGGGTGTTCAAGTCTTTGTATGTCAGATGCGTCCCTGCCGCCGATGCTGGGAGACAGCTTGGCCCGTCGGCAGGCCTTTAGCGTACCTGCCCGGGTATTGGCCACCGTGCGTTCAACCAACCCTCGGGTGACGGGTTTGACGGCCACCGGCAACGGCTTCGGCCGCGTACGGTGCCGGAAGGCCCCAACCGCGGCGAACACGACCAGCAGAAGCAGCACCTACTTGAATCGTCCGCGGGAGAAACCATTTTCGCTGTTCCAGTCCATCGCCACCGCATTTCGGGAGTTTAGGGTTGAGAGGTTCAGGGTTGAGAGGTTCAGCGTTCAGCGTTCAGGGTTCAGGGTTGAGAGGTTCAGCGTTCAGCGTTCAGAGGTTCAGGGTTGAGAGGTTCAGCGTTCAGCGTTCAGAGGTTCAGGGTTGAGAGGTTCAGGGTTGAGAGGTTCAAAGGTTCAGGGTTCAGAGGTCGGAGGTCGGAAGGCGGAGACCAAAGGCCGAAGCCCGGAACCTCTGAACGCTGAACGCTGAACCCCGAACGATAGGAACCCGGAACCCCGAACCTGCCAACGCCTACGCGAGCCCTTACGCCAAGCGGATGCCCGCTGGCAACCCCTATTCGTTGGAAGTGGTCTGCCGACGCCGTCATGGTCCAGCAAAGGGATGATTGTTGATGACAATCTTCGAATGGGTGGCGTATACTGACCCCTTCTCTGCCAACTCGATGGCATTGAACAATGAAGTGATCGTCCGTTCTAAAACGCCTTCAGACAAAGGACAATGAATGTGTCACTGAAAACGCAGATCCTGATCAACCTTATCGTGCTCGCCATCGTCGATACCGTCGTTCCCATTCCTATCACGGCCATGGTGCTGATCATGGTGCTGTTCCAGAAGCCGAAATGGTTTAAGGACTGGGTCGACCGAATTTACCGGCACTGAGACCGATTTATGTCCCGCTGAACACGTGGATCAGCCGATCCTTGCCTTCGCCATCATCAGCGAAGACGCTAAGATCCCAGTGGGTCAGCGCCTCGGGGTCGGTGACCACCACCGCCGGGCAGGCTGCCCGGTAGGCGACCCGCTCCACGGCGCTGCCCGGATACCATTTCCCGGACTTTTCTTTGGTGTGGGAGCCCATGATGATTAAATCGACGTTATTTTCTCCGCCGCAGGTGAGTATCTCCAGGTGGGGCATGGCGCCGGCCTTGATCAGGTAGCGGTGGTCTATAGCGTCCAAGTATCCCTCGTAAAACGATTCGAGCCGCTTTTTCGCATGGGCCGCATCGGCTGTGTAATCGTTCCGGGTGTATTTGGGGAACGGGGGCACCGGAATCATGTGAAACACCAACAGCCGGCTGTGGTGCTGTTTAGCCAGCGCCGCCGCAAAACAGATCGCGCATTCGCAGGAGCGGGAGAAATCGACCGCCACGAGCACCCGTTGAAAACGCAATTGGTCATCTAATGCGGCGCGGTTGACCACCATTACCGGGCAGGTCTCGCGGGTGACGACGTTTTCCACCGTCGACCCGACCCGGCCGGCAACTCTAATCACTCCTTTTTCTTCCGCCCGGGTCGAATGGGGACCCATCACGATGAGATCGGTTTCGATCTGCCTGGCCCACCGCAGGATCTCCTCCCATGGGTAGCCGGTGGTGATCCTTATTTCATAGAGAACGTCCGACAGGTCATCCTCATACGTCTTTTCCAATGTTTGCCCGACGGCATGCGCATAGTCTGCATCGGCGATCATCTCCTTGCCGGTCTCGAAATGACGGACCAGGCGGCGGTTCTCCGTCGAAGCGGACTCCATCACATGCAGCAGATACAAACGGGCAGTTTGCTGCCGGGCCATCCGGGCTGCCGATATCACCGGTGCATCGCCGGTGACGGCGATATCCGTTGCGGCCAGAATTCGATTAAACATGTCTGCCTCCTTTCCGGGTGAACCCGTTTAACAGCCGACAAACAGGGCATCGGTCAGCAGAATGTGCCGCAGACAGACCGACGGCGGGTATTCGGTGTCCACGGGGATATGGATTTCATTGCCCATACGGACCATGGGCTGGTAGCGTTTTTTAAAGGCCGCCAGGTGAATCAGACGGGCATCGGACACCGACGGTTCGGTTTCGCGTTTCAACAACCGTACAGCCAGGGTTGCTTCGGCGGCCCGGCACTCGATGAACACGGGTATTGCCTGACGCTCGGCGGCGATCCGCAGGGCCTGGTTCCGCCGCGTCGCCCGGCTGAAGGTGGCATCGATCACCACGCTTTTCCCCCCTTTGAGATCCTCCTGGGCCAGGGCGAACATCCTTTCGTAGGTGGCCTGGCTGGACAGGGCGGAGTACATTTCCTGCCCAAATGAATGTAGATTGGATGATGCGCTTGAACCACCGACAAACAGCTCCTTGCGGATCAAATCCGAGCGGATCACATTGACGTCGACGACCGCTGCCAGTGCGCGGGCGATGGTGCTTTTCCCCGAGGCGGGCAGTCCGCACACCATCCACAGGATCGGTCGGCTGAAGGCGGTGGCATAACCATGGGCCATGGCCAGATAGTCTTCCACAGCCGCCTTCTGCATGGCGCGGTCTGCGCCCCGGTCATCACATTCCTGGAGACGGAAACAGCCCACCTTACAGCGAACCATGGCCCGGTGGCAACGGTAAAAATCCAGCAACGGCAGGGCGCCGACGTCATCGGTCTGTTCGACGTACGACCGGATCAGCGTCCGGGCCGTTTGCGGGAAATGGTTGTATTCCAGGTCCATGGCCAGAAAGGCCAGATCGTCGATGATGTCCAGGACGCGCAATGTGTCGTTGAATTCGATGCAGTCGATCACCTGGATGCCGGATGTCGCAAAGTAAATGTGATCGGTTCTCAGGTCCCCGTGGCCGTCCTTTATTTTGCCGTCAGTGCGGCGGCGCAGAAAAAGGTTTTTATGCCTGCGCGAAAAAGACCGTGCGGCGGACCGGACGAACTCGAATTGTCGTCGGTCGATCCACACGCCGGCAAATGGCTCGGCCCGTTGAAGATTCGCTTCCCAGGCAGGGGCGACAGACAGGTCCACGTCGTCAATCGCTGCGGTCTGTGCAAAAAATCCAACCAGCAGGCGGGCCAGCGAGTCGATATCTTCGTCATCCAACGTGGCGTGCTTCAGGCGCTGTTGCATGGAATCGGTTTCGGCAAGCTGATGCATCTTCACGGCAAACTCCACCGTTTCGCCCGGCCCATTCAAGGCATAGGTACCTTGATGGCAGGTGATGGGAACCGCGTCGATGTAAATACCGTGGGACAGGCGACGGTTCAGGGCGATTTCCTGCAGACAATACCGCTGCCGCTTCTCGAGACTCGTAAAATCCAGGAATCCAAGATCCACCGGTTTTTTGATTTTGTAGACCAACGGGCCGGTCAAAAACACGGTCGAGATGTGGGTTTCACGTCGTTCAACAGTCTCTACCGGATGCGTGTAAAAGTCCGCCTGCATCATGGATTGGAGAATCTCAGCCTGGTGGTTTTTTTCCATGAGTTATCTTTTCCGCTGGTCGGATTTGTTCAAATTGGCCTTGACAAAGGACATTGTGGAAGCGGCATTATTGGTCAGGATATAAAAAAACTGACAGATTTCAGATCCAGTTGAACAGCAAGCAATGATCAGTGTCTCTTATAATCTTATGGATTTTTTGATCAGCTGTGAATGGTTAAAAGTACTCATATTTTTTCTACGGAATGGGTAATCTTGAGGATTGTCCGCCAGCTGTGATCCTTGGTATTAAATTAATCATTCGGCTATGCACTCGCTTCAGCCAGTCTGCTGGATAGCGGATCTCAACCCGGATCAAGATTGGTATGCGTCCAGAACACCCTTTTATGCGACTGCACACAGACACACCTGGCTTCTTCGGGACAACCTTCCAACCAAAGAAGCAACTTATGCCAACCTATGAATTTTTCTGTGAATCCTGCAAGAAACCGTTTGTGCTCTATCTTCGTTTGGAGGAGTTTGAAAAGAAAAACCACGCCTGTCCCAAATGCAAGTCCCCGGACGTTAAACGTCAAATCTCGACCTTCCAGACCAAAACGTCCAGAAAGAGCTGATGCAAGCAGATTGGCCCGCCGCAAGGCAAACCCTTGAACTGAATGAAATCAGTTGACATTGCCGGACTATTTTCGGTAACATTTTTTTCATCAGGGCGGGTATCATCCATCCTTATACCCGAATTTCAATGAGCCACCTTTAGGGTCGGCATCTTCCAGAGATCCTGATTCTTGATCATCGATCGTCTGCCTTGATAGGGATCCAGCCTCAGATGCCCCGGGACAGATCGATATGACCGCGCAACAAGTCGAAGATACCCCTTGGACGAAACTGCGACGCAGGGTTGAGTTGCTGGTGGGGCCGCCACACACAGCCATCGACCAGCAGGAGGGTGATGAGATCAGGCGCCTGATTCACGAAATTCGGGCGAACCACATCGAATTGGAGATGCAAAATGAGGAGCTGTCCAAAAGTCGCGACACCGTCGGGGCGGCCCGGCAAAAATACGAAAAGCTTTATCGCAACTATGCCGGCTTGTTTAACTTTGCCCCCATCGGATACATGGTT
>JAGTUY010000076.1 GCA_018224455.1 Desulfosarcina sp. | reverse complement strand
TGCACCACCTTGGGCACGACGGCAATGGCCACATTGGAAAAGACGATGCCGGTCATGATTCTCACCCCATCACGCTTGATGAAGCGCTCGGCGATCTGTTTGGCTTTTTCCGGTTTGCGCCCGTCGTCGTCCACGAGCAGTTCCACCGGAACGCCGCCCAACCGGCCGTTTTCCTGGTCGATGGCCAATTGAAACCCGTCGCGAATCTCCTCGCCGAGATAGCCGGCCTTGGTGGACAGCGTGGTGATCATGCCGATTTTAACCGGTTCGACGGCCTGAGCCGGGCCTGCCAGCAAGGCCACGATCATCATCACAACAATCAGCAATCGTTTCATGTCTCTCCCTTCACGTCTCTATCGGTTGCGGTTGACGCCCACAGATTTGGCGGGGTGTCGTTTCCTGATTCGGTGTTACTATTTATAGAAACATCGTCAAAGATGCAAGTTATTTTTTGTCCACATCCCGCGACTTGCCGCGGGGCGTGGACCACCGTAAGAATGAAAATCGATTTCCAGTTCGATCGCATTGCCGTTCAATCATCCGCTTTGCTGGGTTGTCGACCTTGTCAATCGGGACAGCTCTCTGATATGATCCGCGTTAAAAAAGCGGGTGTTAATCTAACGTCAATGGTTCATGAAACATGCTATCGATATCCGACCAATTGTCCATAGCGGACAATGAGATTGAAATGACGGCCATTCGCGCCCAGGGAGCCGGCGGGCAGAATGTGAACAAGGTGTCGTCGGCGGTGCATCTGCGCTTCGACATCGGTGCGTCGTCTCTGCCGGAATCGGTCAAGGCGCAGGTCTTGCGTTGCCGGGACCAGCGTATCACCAAAAGCGGCGTCATCGTGATCAAGGCCCAACAATATCGAACCTTGGAAAAAAACCGGGACGCAGCCTTGATGCGTCTGGTGCACCTGATCCGCAGCACCCTGGTGCCGGTTAAAAAACGAAAACCCACACGCCCCACCCGTGGTTCCGAGCGGCGGCGCATGGACAGCAAGACCCGGCGGGGAAAGCAGAAGACGCTGCGGCGCAAGGTCAGCTTCTGAACCTCCTGCAAGGCCTGTGGAAAGGATGGATATGGCAAGGCACGAAAACCGGAACGCCCGGCTGGTCTACTCCACCGAGCATGGCCGAACCTGCCCGTCATGCAATCAACAGCTGGACCGCTGCAGTTGCCGGAAAATGCCGGCACAGCCGGCAGGAGACGCTATCGTCAGAATCGGAAGATCCACCAAAGGCCGTAAAGGCAAAGGCGTGACCGTGATTACCGGCATTCCCGTGGATGACGGGGCGCTGAAGCAGGTGGCCAAAACACTCAAGCAGAAATGCGGCAGCGGCGGCACGGTCAAGGCCGGCACCATCGAAATCCAAGGGGATCACCGGGATGTCTTGACGGCCGAACTGAAAGGCATGGGATATACGGTCAGGCGGTCAGGGGGGTGATCGTCGCCACTGCACCGGTGCTGTTAGACTGCCGGCAGCCAGCGACCACAGCGCAACGGTCGCTCAGGCTCAAACGCCGGAACAATGATTCGTATACCGCTTTAAGCGCCCTGTCAGGTTCTCGCATTGATCGAAATAAGAAAAAAGCCAGCGGCTGACCAAGGACGGCAGGCTTTTGGATGTCTGGCTGCCTGCCGCCGTGCTGAAGGACGACAGCGGCCAACGATTGAGATCGCGACTACCGAGCGGGACCTGGCGTGGCTGCCATCCGGTAATTAGCGCGAAAATGGAAAATGGGGATGACATAATTGACCGATCGGGAATCAGGGCGTGTGCCGAAAGGCAGATGAAAACAATGCCTGCAGATGCCGAGAACATGGACGCGATGTCGGCCGGGGACATGGTGCTGACGATCCACGAGCTTCGTGTGTATCAGATCGAATGGAGCAGCTGACGACCCAGTTGCTGGCATACGCCCGGGGAGGCAATTACGAGGGCAGAGAAATTGCGCTGAGTGATTTTGTCTGCAATACATTGCCCTTGCTCAAAAACACCCTTGATCCATCGATTGTGTTAGAGACCAGTCTGCCCGATGTCACCTTGACCATCGAGGATAGCGGGCGGGGCATGGATGAAGCAACTAAAAAACGGGTGTTCGAACCTTTTTTCACAACTAAAGGCGTTGGCCGGGGGCTCGGTTTAGCAGCGGTTGATGGCATCGTGAAGAACTATGGCGGTTGGATATCGGTTGAATCACAGATTGACCGGGGAACCTGCGTCTGTATTTACCTGCCTGCCGCGCCCTTGGCGAGGTTGAGGAAAAGCGGGCGCAATGATTGACACGGCGGACATGGCGTTTTGAGGGAGAATGGGCTGAACATGAACGAACATCGAATCAATCAATTCCAGGCCATCATTTTTGATCTGGACGGCACACTGTTGGACACGCTGGCGGACATCGGGGATTCGG
The DNA here is from genome assembly GCA_018224455.1 of Desulfosarcina sp. Lineage (GTDB taxonomy): Bacteria > Desulfobacterota > Desulfobacteria > Desulfobacterales > Desulfosarcinaceae > Desulfosarcina. The sequence continues at coordinate 2,755 of JAGTUY010000076.1, read as the reverse complement.
TTAACCTGATGCTGGCGGAATACGGCTTTCCCGGCCACACCACGGATGATTACCGGCGCTTTATCGGCAACGGCATCCGGATGCTGGTCGCCCGTGCGCTGCCCAACGACGGTCGTTCGGAAGAGATGGTCGATGCTTGCGTCCGCCGGGCACGGGAAATCTACTGGGAGAACTGGAACCGCAAGACCCGGCCGTACGAGGGCATCACGGATCTGTTGGACCACCTGAAGACAAGGGGCCTGCCGCTGGCGGTGCTCTCCAACAAACCTCATGATTTTACCGTGCGGTATGTGAACGCCTATTTTGACAATTGGGATTTCAAAGTCGTCATGGGTCAGAACGACCATTTCCCGGTCAAGCCTGACCCGGCGTCGGCCCTGGACATCGCCCGGCAGATCGATCGGTCGCCGGAAACATTTCTCTTTGTGGGGGACAGTGCCTTGGATATGAAGACGGCCTTAGCCGCGGGCATGCATGCCGTGGGTGTTGCCTGGGGCTTCAGAGGACCCAAAGAACTGACGGAAAACGGTTGTCAAACCTTGGTGCGCCATCCGTTGGAAATCATTGCGCTGCTTGAGCCGCCATCAATCGCATCCCTTAAACGCCCCCTGTTCGACGGTGAGGTGTAACCTGCAATGATATCTGTTCCATGCAAACCCTCTTGAACCGATATAGCGAGCGCATTCCCCGCGGCTTGTCGGAGCGAAGCAGAGACCCCGCTCATCGGAGCCGCGGGGCGAGTTCAATCCTCCACCGATAAACCGTAAAAGAAAGGGAACCATTGGCTATGGAAAATCTACTCGACGGCATCGAAGAAATCCTTTTGATGGGGCCCGGACCCTCCTGCGTGCATGACAAGGTTTACGAGGCCTTGGGGAAAAAGAGCATCGGGCACCTCGATCCCTACTTCATCCGCATCATGGATGCCATCAAGGCCAACCTGCGGACCCTGCTCAACACCGAAAACACCCTGACGATCCCCATGTCCGGCACCGGCTCTTCTGGAATGGAGGCCTGCTTTGTCAACCTGGTCGAAAAAGATGACCCCGTGCTGGTGCTCATCAATGGGGTTTTCGGCATGCGCATGCAGGACGTGGCCCAACGCCTGGGGGCCAATGTCGATACCCTGGAATTTGAATGGGGTACGCCCGTGGTGGTCGATGAGGTCAAAAACAAGATCTCAGGTAAGCACTACAAAATCGTCTCCGTTGTGCATGCGGAGACGTCCACGGGTGTGAAAAATCCCGTGGCGGAAATTGGAGCATTGCTGAAAGGTTCCGACACGATTTATCTGGTGGATGCCGTCACCAGCCTCGGCGGCATGGAGATCGCCGTGGATGCATGGGGCATCGATGCCCTCTACAGCGGCACGCAGAAATGCCTCTCCTGTCCTCCCGGCCTGGCACCGCTCTCCTTTTCCGACAAAGCCGTGGCTGCTTTGGAAAACCGAAAGACCAAGGTGCCCAACTGGTACCTGGATCTTTCCATGATCATCAAGTACTGGAAAGGGGCCACGCGGGCCTACCATCACACGGCCCCCATCAATATGCACTATGGGCTGTACCAGGCGCTTCTGCTGATTCTGGAAGAGGGCCCTGACAACGTCTATCAACGGCACAAGACCTATCACATCGCGTTGGTGCAGGGCCTCGAGGAGATGGGCCTATCAATGCTGGTTGCGCCCAACAGCCGGCTCCCCATGCTCAACTCCATCAGGGTCCCGGAAGGAGTTGACGAGGCCGCTGTGCGCAGTACCCTGCTCGAGGAGTACAAAATTGAAATCGGAGCCGGACTGGGTCCCCTGGCCGGAAAAATCTGGCGTATCGGGCTCATGGGCCACACGGCCAGACGGGAAAATGTCACCCGCCTACTGACTGCCCTGAAAGCAATCCTCGCCTGATCGATACTGGCAAGCCCGGATTTGATGTCTGCGAGTCATCGACTGAGGTGGCACACACACTTTCGTGCAGCATGTTCGACGGTTGCTGCATGAAAGTACAAGACTTTCTCAACCACCGCTGAACCACGTCAGCGCTGGAGCAGATGATTCGGATTCACGATGCATCCATGGAACTGCTGTCCCGTGTCGGTGTGGCCTTCAATGAATCCGAGGCATTAGAGATCTTCATCACCCACGGTTTCAAGGTGGACGGGAAAACGGTTTTCATGAACGAATCCCAGGTTCGAAAAGCGCTCGAAACGGTCCCTTCACGGTTCACGGTAACGGCACGCAATCCGGAAAAAAGTGTTGCTGTGGGTGGGGACGATTTTGTGTTTGCTCCCGGTTACGGGGCCCCTTTCATCGCCCTTTCCGAATTTGACAGGTGGCTGAATGGGATATTTGAACTCCACGTGTCAGGTCCCGGACATCGGTGACATCATGGACTGGCCTATCGACAACATTGATTTACGTGGCATCGCCATGTTCGCTGAGCCGGCTCCACGTCCCGTCGATTTTCGCGTCTTCAGCAATCTAACCGGCCGCTTGGGCCTTCTGGAAAGGTTCGCACAGGTAGGGGCTGAACATCTGATCCTCTTTTCCCGCGGTTTCAGCCGCCCAATCCTTGTAGGTGGAAGGGTTGGAATTCACATGGGCCAGCAACCGTCCACGATCGACGCCGTTCAATGAAAAACTTACCGTTACGCGCAACAATTCATTCTTCGGCGCCATACGCCAGGGTCCATATGAAAAAAGGGTGCGTGGTTGGAGGTGAAAAAGGGTGGGTCACCGTTAAGGATTTTTCTTATGGCCGCC
>JAGTUY010000075.1 GCA_018224455.1 Desulfosarcina sp. | reverse complement strand
TTGACGCCGACACCGATCTCTCCATCGGGGATGACGTGATGCTGCTGGTGGTGGCCGGGGACATCCGGGAGAATGTCATCGATGCCCTGACCGACACCCTCAACGCCATAAAAACCACGGTGACTGCCAAGACCGAATTTTTTCCATCGTGCGCCCCCCGACCGGGAGAAACGGATGTCCGAACTGACCCACATCGATGACCAGGGCCGTGTGCGCATGGTGGACGTGACCCAAAAAAACCCATCCCAGCGGACCGCTGTGGCACAGGCCGTCGTCCATATGTCCGCGGAGACGTTCCAGCGGATTGCTGCCGGCACGGTGTCCAAGGGCAATGTTTTGGAGACGGCCCGCATTGCCGGCGTGATGGCGGCTAAAAAGACCGCCGACCTGATCCCCATGTGCCATCCCTTGAACCTGACCCACCTGCAGGTGGATTTTTTTCCAGATGCTGCCAGTCATGCCATCCGCATCGAGGGAACGGCGCGTATTGTCGACCAGACAGGGGTTGAAATGGAGGCGCTAACTGCCGTTTGTGTGGCGGCGCTCACCCTTTACGACATGTGCAAGGCCGTCGACAAAGCCATGACCATCACCGACGTCTGCCTGCTCAAAAAAACCGGCGGCAAGAGCGGCACGTTTGTCCGGGAAAACGCCACCCCATGAAAAAAACAGACCGATTCTTTTCTGCCGTCAAGTGTTTCACCCTTGGCATGATCCTTTTATTGGCTGCGGGTTGCGCCTTTTTTCCCAAGCCCCCCGGCAAGCCTGCGGCAGCACTGGTCCGACTGGCCGTGCAGGATTATCCCGATTTTTCAGACGACCTGTTTCTGGACAACCTTTCCTACGGCATCGGCAAAAGCCTGGAATATCTCAACCGGGTGCCCGCCGAGCGCTCCTTCCGCTTCGGAGAGGACGATTACAGCGCCCGGCATCTGATTCGGTCACTGGAAATACTGCGGGATTTCGTGGAAACAAGGCCCGGACCGGCAGCGGTCAACCGTTTTATTGCCGAGCGATACCGGGTGTATCGATCAAGCGGGGGGCCGGAGAGCGGGCAGGTGCTTTTTACCGGCTACTATGAACCCCACCTCAAGGGAAGCCTGACCCCCGACGCCCGCTACCGTTATCCGGTGCACGCCATGCCCGCGGATCTGATGGCTGTCGACCTTTCTCTTTTTTCGAAAGACCTCAAAGGCAAGCGGATCGTCGGCCGCCTCCAGGGCAACACCGTGGTGCCCTACCCGGATCGACAGGCCATCGAGGCCGACACGGGCTTTGTTCAAAAAGCGCCGCCCATCGCCTGGGTAGAGGACCGAATTGACCTGTTTTTTTTACAGATTCAAGGCTCCGGGCGGATCTACCTGACCGACGGCGCTTTTATTCGGGTGCACTACCATGGCTCCAACGGACAGCCTTACCGCAGCATCGGCCGGCTGCTCATCGACCAGGGCAAGATCCCGGCCGACGAGATGTCCATGCAGCGGCTCAAGGCCTATCTGCAAGCCCACCCCGCCGAGGTCGACGCGGTGCTCAACCACAACCCCAGCTACGTATTTTTCAAAACCGAAACCTCCGGCCCCATCGGCGCCATCAGCGTGGACCTGACGCCGGGACGATCCGTTGCCGTGGATCGCCGGGTGTTTCCCATGGCCGCGCCGGCCTTCCTGCAAACCCAGATCCCGGTGGTGGACGGCAACGGCCGCATCGACCGGTGGATGGCTTTTTCGGCCTTTGCCCTGAACCAGGACACCGGCGGGGCCATCCGGGGACCGGGACGGGTGGACATCTTCTGGGGCAACGGGCCCTACGCGGAGATTGCGGCCGGCCACATGCAGCACAAGGGTTCGTTTTACCTGTTGGTGCTGGTTCCCGAGAGTCCATAAGCCGGGGTCCAGCGGGAAGTGATTTTGCCCCTGATTTCGCGGAATAACGCGGTGCTCCAGTCTTGACACCCCCTGTCAAAACCAGTAGTGTTGCCACTTTCAGCAAGGATGCACTTCAAGCGCAGTAAAGGAGACGTTCATGTTCGGTATCGGAATGCCGGAAATGATCCTGATTCTGGCGGTGGCCCTGATCGTCATCGGGCCCAAGAAGTTGCCTGATCTGGCCAAGTCCTTAGGAAAAGCCCTGGGGGAATTCAAAAAAGCCACCAGCGATCTGAAAGAGAGCATGCAGATTGATACGGAACTCAAAGCGGTGAAAACCGCCTTTAACGACCTCGGCCGGCAGGATCAAAAAGAATCCACGGGGTTCACCGGCGATGCGGATGACCAACCGGCCAAAGCGGCCGTACCGGAGGAGACGCCTGAAGCCGGTCAACCGGAAGCCCATGAAGGCGACGCCATGGACAAACTGAAGGCGGCGTTTGACCGCCGGGACGCGGAGGCCTCGGATGCCGAAGCGGGATCATCTGCCGACGGCGATATGCCTGCCACCGGTTCCGGCCCGGATTCTGAAACGCGCAAGGGGTAAGAAACGTGGCCGATCAGGAAACGGATACGGAAGACAAAATTCCCTTCACCGCTCACCTGGAAGAGTTGCGAAAGCGCTTGATCACCTGCTTTGTCGCCGTTGGGATTGGATTCGCCATCTCATATGGGTTCAAGGAAAGGCTTTTTCAGATTCTTACGCAGCCTTTGATTTCAGTGATGAAACAGGGGGAAACCCTGATCTACACCGGGTTGCCCGAGGCCTTTTTTACCTTTCTCAAGGTTTCCTTTCTTTCCGGGCTCATGGCTGCCTCGCCGGTGATCATCTACCAGTTCTGGATGTTCGTTGCGCCGGGTCTCTATGACCGGGAAAAGCGGCTGATGATTCCCGTCGTCCTTCTCTCGTCGATTTTTTTTGTCGGGGGTGCCCTGTTCGGCTATTTCATCGTCTTTCCATTCGGGTTTCAATTTTTTTTGGGGTTTGCTACGGAGACCATCCGCCCCATGCCCGCCATGAAGGAGTATCTGAGTTTTTCCGCCAAGCTGCTTCTGGCCTTCGGATTGGTCTTCGAGCTGCCCCTGGTGCTGACCTTCCTGGCGCGCCTGGGCATCGTTTCGGTTGAATTTTTAAAGAAAAACAGGAAATATGCGATTCTCGTCTTTTTTGTCGGAGCGGCGATATTAACCCCGCCCGATGTGGTGACTCAGATCATGATGGCGCTGCCGCTGATGGTGCTGTACGAAATCAGCATCGTCGGCGCCCGGATTTTCGGCAAGAAAAAAGAAGCGCCCAAGCCGGCCGCTGAAGCCGAGCGCGCCGGCGATCCATGATCCGCTCCGAAATATGAAAGCCCTCATTAATAAATAACTATACGAAAACAAATAGGAAAAAGTTGGTTTGAATTCCCATTGACAGCGCGCATAAGGATTGATAGAAATTTCAACTGGAGTGATTCTGGGTGTTTAACCAATCATGCAAGAGGAGAGTGGCGGTTATGGGTAATAGAAACGGTATCGTATTGGCAGCGGTCTGTGTGGCCATCATGTTTGCCGCGGGTTCCATTCGTGCGGGTACGGCGGTCCAGGACGTGATCAAGATGGAAAACAAGGCCTACAGCGAACACACCAAGGCCATCGTCGAGTTCAGCCACAAGAAGCACAATGAAGAATACAAGATCGGTTGCGGCGACTGCCACCACGACGACAAGGGCAAGCCCTTGAACGACCTGAAGCTTGGCGATAATGTTCAGGGCTGCATCGAGTGCCACAAAATCCCCGGGCAAATGCCCGGTGAACTAAAAAAAGAGATGCGGGAAAAAAAGGTTTCCAAGAAGGAGATCGCTGCCAAGGAACTGGAGTACCACGCCGAAGCCATCCACGAAAATTGCATCACCTGCCACAAGAAATTTAACAAAGAAAACAAGACCAAGGCGGCACCGCAAACCTGCACCCAATGTCATCCGAAAGAAAAATAAATCTCCTGATTCGTCCTATCGTTTGATCCAGCGGGGTAATGTCCTAAGCACCGACATTGCCCCGCTTTCCTTCCACGTGCAACGCCGGACATGCATTGCCGTTCCCTCCTTTCGTGTGCGACCCGGCAGGCGCTTCTCTGCCGGGAGGGGCGTTTCCGTCTAATCCGGGCC
>JAGTUY010000074.1 GCA_018224455.1 Desulfosarcina sp. | reverse complement strand
TCATGGCCGGATTGGTCCCTTGGCTGAAGATGGTCGCTTGAGTCGATAAAGCGCTTCAAAAAGTATAATACGACAACGGCGCAAGTGCAAATTTTTTACGCACTTTTCAGTTTGATCAAGCCTGGATGTGTAAAATTTACGCACTTATCTCTCCGGAAATTTCCAAAAATAAATTAAACTTATTAATAACAGTGTGTTGAGGTTCTGGCACGGCTATTGATTATACTTTATTAGCAATAGCGAGACGGCATCACCGGTTCGTCTTCAATCAATGCCAGGAGAATCTCATGGATCACCCGTTTTACCGAAGCCCTGTCCGACCAACAGCCACAGGATTGCCGTGGTTGTGCTGCAAAAGCGCCGTCGTCCTGCTGGTGGGAATCACGTATTTGTTTACCGCAAGCGCAATCGCCGGTGACCTTGACCCTCAACCCACCGACGAGGGCCCGTCCCTGACCGGCATCCTCCGGCTGGCCGACCTCATCGATCAGGCCTACGCCCACAACCCGTCCATCGAGCAAGCCCGGGAAGCCTGGCGGGCCACGGTGGAAAACTACCGGGTCGCCACCGGCTACCCGGATCCCCAGCTGATGGTGACCTGGTTTCCCGAACCCATCGAGACGCGGCTGGGCCCCCAGGACTGGAACGCCCAGATTTCCCAGATGATCCCCTTTCCCGGCAAGTTGTCCAAAGCCGGCGAGCTGGTGGCCGCCGACGCCCGCATCGCCCGCCTCCGGCTGGATATGGCGGTCAAGGAGACGATTCTGGCGGTGCAGGAATCCTACTACGAGCTGTGGTACATCCGGCAGGCCAAAACGGTCACCCAGCACAACGCCCGCCTGCTGGACCACCTTCGAAAGATCAGTGAAACGGCCCACGCCGACGACCGGGCCACCCTCACGGATGTGATCAAGGCCCAGTCCCAGTCCGGGCAGCTTCAATATGACGCCCTGCTGCTGGAGGAGTTGGCGCAGACGGAGATGGTCCGTCTCAACGGGCTGCTGAACCGCCCCCCCGAATCGGCCGTGGGCCGGCTGGAGACGCCGACCTTGGCGCCGCTTGCCGCAGACGTGGAAACCATCTATGGGCTGGCCGAAGCCAATCAGGAGGAGATCCTCATGGCCCAGGTGGGTGTCGACAAAGGCGATACCAAGGTCTCCCTGGCACGCTTCGAGAACCTGCCGGACTTTAAGGTGGGACTGTTCTACGCCGGCATCGGGCAGCCGGATGTGGCCATGGTGCCTGAAGATGCCGGGCGGGACGCCATCGGCCTGCAGGCGGGCATTTCGATCCCCCTGTGGTTCGGCAGGAACAACAGCCGGGTGGACAAGGCCATGGCGGAAAAGGCCATGGCCCGGGCCGAAAAGACCGTACGCGTCAATGCTGTGCGGACCCGGATCCGCACCCTCTTTTTCAAGGCCCGCAATGCCCAGCGCATCGTCAGCCTCTACGAAACCGACCTGGTCCCCCAGGCGGCCCGTTCCATGGAAATTGCCGAGGTCTGGTACCGGGAGGGGGAGTCGTCGTTTAGCGATTTCATCGAAACCCAATCGGTCTGGTACAACTTTCAACTGGCCCTGGCGCGCGCCAAGGCGGACTACGGCATCAATCTGGCACGGCTCGAACGCATGGCGGGCACGCACCTGACCGGTGAGGGGCAAAAACTGACGGAACCTGCCGGAAAGGAGCAACCATGAAGGTACTGTCGATGGTTCTCACCGCAATCGCGCTGTTCTGGGCAGCCGGCCTTAGCGCCTGCGGCTACCGCGAGCTGAAAAAGGACATGGACGCCTATGCCCCGCCGGCCATGATGCAGCAGGCGCAGGCGCCTATGCTGCCGATCACCCGTGAACCGGATGCCTTCGACGCCGAAGCGGCGACCATCGCAAGGTTGAGGAATCGCTGGGAGAAGGCGGTGGGTGAGACGGCAGCCTCAGGGGGAGGATCTGATGTCCAACCCGCTGTGATCGAGGCCGCCGATGATACCCGGACCCTTGACCTGCTTCGGTCCCCTTTTTCCCTGCCGACGGTCCAGTCCCTGATCCTGCTGCGCAACCCATCCATCAAAGCTGCAACGGCCCGGTTCCACGCCGCCCTGGAAGGGTTTGACCAGGTGACCCAGCTGGACGAGATCCTGCGCCAGTATTCGGCATTTACCGAAAGTGGAATGCCCGGGGTGGGCCCCATGCAGGGAAAAGACAACATTCAGATGAAGTTCCCCTTCCCCGGCGTGACGGCCCTTAAAGGCCAGGTGGCCGAAAAGAACGTCGAAGCGGAAAAACAGACCCTGGATCTGGTCCGGCGCGACATCGTGGCCCAGGGCGGCAAGGCCTACTGGAATCTTCTCTATACCCACCGGGCGCAGCGGATCACCCGGGACACCCTCGATCGGCTGAATCAACTGGAGTCGGTGGCCACCACCCGCTACGGTGCCGGCAAAACCAGCTACCAGGATGTGGTCAAAATCCGTATCGGCCGTGAACGGCTGCAGGAACAGTTGGCCACATTGAAGGAGCAGCGGGCTAATTTGGAAATCGAGCTGCTGACCCTGATGGACCTCCAGCCGGGCATTCCTCTCGGTTGGCCGGACACCCCCACACCGGACCTATCGATACCTGACCTATCGTCCCTCTATCCACTGGCTCTGGAAAAGCGCCAGGAGTTGAATCGCATGCGGGCCATGCTGGGCAAGATGGAGCGGATGGTGGAGATGGCCGAGACCATGATTCAGCCGGCCTTTTCCCAGAACTATTCGCTCTTCACCGACGAAGCGGTTGTCCAGGCCGGCAGCGCCGCAATCAAGCCGACCTTTGCCACCACGGTGTCACCCGCGCGGGGCGCGGGGCTGCCCAAGAACGCCTGGTTCGGCACCCAGGATGCCTACCTGCGCGAAACCCGGCAAAAACGCGACGCCCTGCGGGCCGATCTCGCGGATGCCGAGGCACGAACCCGGTTGATGGTCAGAATGGGCTGGTTCGCGCTGGACCGCGCCCGACGGGAGCGGTCCCTGTACAAGGACCGGCTGCTCGAGCTGTCCCGGACATCCCTGGACGTGTCCACCCGGGCCTATGAGTCGGGCAATGTCTCATTTGCCGACGTGATCGCCTCCTATACCGGTTGGCTGGATGTGAATCTGGCCAGCCGGCGGCGCAACAGTGACGTGGGGGTTGCCCGGGCGGAGTTGGAGCGACGGGTGGGCGTCTCGTTGTCGAAGCAGCCGTAGGACTCCAGATCCTTCGTTGTCAAGGATTCGCAGTCATCGGTGGAGGTGAAACGTGATGCCGAAAAGTGAAGGAGACAGGAATTAAGTATTGTTGCATAAACGTGCCGCCGTTCCGTCAATACCCCTCACCCTGTCCCTCTCCCCAAAGGGGCGAGGGGACGTTTTCACGACTTTCCGTAATTGATGGGACCGAGCATCCTGACACGCCTCCCTCTCCCATTGAGGGGAGAGGGCCGGGGTGAGGGGTGTTTTTACAGATGTTCGTGAAGTTTCAATCAAGAAAGGACCATGGCCCATGTCTGCTAAACCAATCATTATCGCCTTTGCGGCAGCGGTTATCGGCGTTGTCATGAACGCACCCGAGATGTTGGTTCAGGACCGTGCGTTGCGGCCCAGCCTGCTGACACCGGCGACGGTGCATGCGCAAGAAGCCCTCAAGGCCGGCATGGTGGACCCCAAGACCGGCAAAAAGATCAAATACTGGGCGGCGCCCATGGACCCCACCTACATCCGCAACGAGCCGGGCAAGTCGCCCATGGGCATGGACCTGGTGCCGGTAT
>JAGTUY010000073.1 GCA_018224455.1 Desulfosarcina sp. | reverse complement strand
GTGCACAGTTGCGGGGGGAAGTCTCCGAAGAGCGGATTAAAACCGCCATTTCACTGCTTCATGAGGTGGGATTGGGCCACTGCGTGAACGACCTCCCGGCAACACTCTCCGGCGGAATGCGCCAGCGGGTGGCGCTGCTCCGCACCCTGATGGAAGCAAGACCCGTTATCCTCATGCATGCCCGTTTGCTGCAACACCTGTTGGGAGGCACGTAAAATGATTGTTCTGCGCCTTGCGGTGATCAGTGCTGGTTTGATTCTGGCATGGCAAATCGTAGTTTGGGTCACGGGGGCGCCGTCCTTTATTCTGCCGGGACCGTTGCGTGTGGCCACGGCGCTCGTCCTTAAATGGGAGTTCTTGTGGCAGCACGCATGGATTACCGCCGTCGAAATTATCGCAGCGCTACTGATCGGATTGGTGTCGGGTACCGTAAGCGCGCTGATCATGGTGGCTTCTCGATCTGTAAAGCGCTGGCTGCTGCCGGTTCTCGTCATGAGTCAGGCTGTCCCCGTTTTTGCTCTGGCGCCCTTGTTGGTTCTGTGGCTGGGCTACGGTATAGGATCTAAAATTACCATGGCTGTGCTGATCATATTCTTTCCGGTGACAGCCGCCTTCTATGACGGCTTGAGAAGAACCGAACCCGAGTGGCTGGAACTGGCCCATGTGATGAATGCATCACCGACCGCAATTCTTTTTCGTATCCGGGTGCCGGCGGCGTTGCCCGCATTTGCCTCGGGATTGCGTGTAGCGACAGCCGTGGCCCCCATCGGGGCGATAGTCGGAGAGTGGGTGGGCTCCGACGCCGGACTTGGATTCTATATGCTGCATGCCAATGCCCGCATGCAAACCGATGTGATGTTCGCGGCGTTGGGCGTCCTTGTGACCATGGCCCTGATCCTCTACTACTCAGTAGACTGGGCCATGAAAAAAATAGTTTATTGGCAAATTGAATAAGCGAAAGGATCTGCCAAATGAAACGACGGGTTGGTTTGATCATATTGGTTGTGGGAATGATCGTATCTGGGTACGCGACGGCTGCAGTCGCGTCGGATCGCATGACGGTTCTTTTAGATTGGTTCGTGAATCCGGATCACGCACCGCTTTTTGTGGCCCTGGAAAAAGGCTTTTTCGACGACCACGGATTGACAGTTGAATTTACCGCGCCGTCCAACCCCAATGATCCGCCCAAGCTGGTCGCTGCTAAAAAAGCTGACATCGCGGTGTCATACCAACCCCAGCATCACCTTCATGTAGATCAGGGGTTACCCCTGGTGCGAATTGCGACCCTAGTGGCAACGCCGCTGAATGCGTTGGTGGTCACCGACGACGGCGGTATCCGGCAGATCGCTGATTTGAAAGGGAAAACCGTTGGGTATTCCATCGGCGGATTTGAGACTGTGCTCCTGAAAGTCATGTTGGACCGAGGTGGTCTCTCTTTGGATGACGTTCGGCTGGTGAATGTGAATTTTTCCCTGTCACCGTCTTTGTTGTCCGGTAAAACCGATGCCGTGATCGGTGCATTCCGTAATTTCGAATTAAATCAGATGGACATCGAAAAGCGGCCTGGACGTGCATTCTATGTAGAAGAACACGGCATCCCCAGTTATGATGAATTGATCCTGATTTGTCATCGGGATCGTATCGGAAACAAAAAGTACCGCGCGTTTGTAGACGCCCTGGAAGAGGGAGTCCAATTTTTGATCAATCATCCTGAGGACGGCTGGCGGATGTTCATCAAGGACCGTAAAGACCTGGATGATGAACTGAACCGTCGCGCCTGGCGGGACACATTACCTCGATTTGCCTTACGTCCTGGATCACTTGACCGGGCGCGCTATCTGAGATTTGCCGGTTTTTTGGAGGAACAGGGGATGATCAAAGCAATACCGCCGCTTAACACAATGGCGGTGGAACTTCCAGTAAATTAAAATTGGTGTGGTTAAAAGAGATGGCGGATTTCTTTTCACTTCAGCGCCCGCACATAGGACTGCAGTGTGCACAACGCTTCCTGCCCCCGTTTACGGGCGGCGATCCCCTTGGCAGCAGCCAGTGCGGCGGCCGGGGTGGTGACCTCCGGGATATGGTATCGGATGGCGGTCTTGCGGATATGGGCATCGTCCTGCTGGCTCTGTCTGCCGCTGGGGGTGTTGACCACCAGCGCCACATCGCCGGTTTTAATGGCGTCCACCAGGTCGGGCCGACCGAAGCCCAGCTTCTTGACCAGTTCGGCCCGGATGCCGTTTTTCTTTAAGAATGAATGGGTGCCGCGCGTGGCTTGGATGCCGAATCCCATCTCCTTGAACAGCCGGGCCGGTTCCAATATGCTCGGCTTGTCGGCGTCGGTGACCGTGATGAGTACTTTCCCCCGCCGGGGAAGGGAGAGGCCGGCGGCTTCCTGGGAAGTATAATAGGCCATGCCGAAAATCTCTGCTAGGGCCATGACCTGGCCGGTGGATCGCATCTGCGGCCCCAGGAGGGGATCGGCCTCCTTAAACGTATCGAAGGGAAACACCGATGACCGGATGCCATAGTGGGGCAGCAACCGGCGGGGCAGGTCCATTTCGTCCAGGCTCATGCCCAGCATGATTTCGACAGCCTTCTCGGCCATGGGAATGCTGCAGATCTTGGAGACCAGTGGCAATGAGCGGCAAGCCCATGGACGGGCGGCCAACAGATAGACCGAGTCATTGTATACGGCAAAACGCGCATTGAGCAGCCCTTTGATACCGAGTGCCAGGGCGACTTTCTGGATGTAGGCGCTGATGGTCTCCACGTGGCGCGGTGGCGTGCTGTACGGGGGCATCACCATGGCCGAGTCTCCCGAATGCACGCCGGCCAGTTCGATATGCTCCATGATGGCCGGCAGGTAAATCGTCCTGCCGTCGCAAAGGGCATCGGCTTCTACTTCGATGGCGTATTCCAGGAACTGTTCCAGCAGCATGGGCGATTGGGCGGAAACGGATGAATTCATCAAATCCTGTTCCAGCATGTGGGCATCCATGACGATGCCGTAGCGATTCCGCTGCCTGTCTGCCGGTACACTGGTCACCAACGGGTAGCCGATGGCCTCGGCCAGATCCATGGCCTGCTCCGGCGTGTGAGCCATGCCGATGTGGGGGTGGGGAATGCCCATCTCCTTCAGCAGGCTGCTGAACCGCAGGCGGTCCTGTGAGAGCGCCACCTGTTTGTGGGCGGTTCCCCATACCGGTAGACCGGCATCGCTTAATTCGCCTGCCAGATCCATGGCTGCGTATCCTCCGAATTGGAGAATCACGCCTTCAGGGTTTTCCGAGCGGTAGACGGCCTTGAGATCGTCGGCGGTCAGCGGTTCGACATAGGAGCGGTCAAGATCGTTCAACCCGCCTGCAGCCGCGGGATTGGCATTGACCATGACGGCCTGGCGGCCAGCGGCTCGAAGGGCCTTGGCACCGTGTACGCAGCAGTGGTCCAGTTCGATGCCGTGGCCGATGCGACCGGAGCCGGGTCCGACGATAAGCACGCTTTTCCCCAAGGGGGCGTGGCGGGCATGTTCGTCGGCGGGTGTGTTGAACCAGATCCGGGATCGTCCGCGATCAGCTGACGCACGGGGCCGGATCTTGATCCCGGCGTCGGCCAACAGGCGGCCTGCCGCATCCGGCGAAATATTCAACAGACGGGCCAGTCCGGATGCGGAAAACCCGCTGGCGGCCGCTTGGTCCATCAGGGCTGCAGGCGGTGGATTGCCCGCCAGATCGGCCAGCTTCGTTTCCAGAACCGCCAGATCAGCCAACTGATGAATCCAGTGGGTGTGGATACCGGTGACCGCGGCCACCGCGTCCGGATCGGCCCCCTTTTTCAGTGCTTCGTGCATCATGCACAGACGCTCCGCTGATGGCAAGACCAGCCGTCGCATCAGATCATCGACGCTGAGCTGGCTCAGTTCGGGCCTGAGGCCCACCAGCGGGTGTCGGGGGGACCGGCAGCGCACTGCCTTTTGAAGGGCTTCCAGCAGGCTGCGGCCGAGCCCCATGACCTCTCCGGTGGACTTCATGCGGGCATCCAGCCTGGCGGTTTCCCCTGCAAAGCGTTCGAATTCCCAGCGTGGAAGACGAACGGCAATCGTGGAAGCGGCCTTTATATCCGCAGTTGGCGATCCCTCAGCGGCCAGGGTATCCTCCAGTCCTGTTCCCAGGCTAAGGCGGGCATGGATGGTAGCAAGATCGGTGTCGAAAGCCTTGGCGTAAAAGGCGCTCATTCTCGAAAACCACGGGTTCATGGCCAGGACCAGCACCTGGCCCGCAGCTGCTCCGACGGCAAATTTAACGTTGAGCGTACCGATCACCCCGATATGGCTGGCCAGCTTGCAGGCCGCCGCTGCCATCTGCCGGCGGGATTCTTCCCCGATGGTGACCGGGGGGATCACGGCCGCGGAATCACCGCTGTGAATACCCACGGGATCCATATTCTCGGCCATGCCGACGACCTGCACCCGGTTGTCTGCATCTCTGAGCAGTTCCACCTCCACTTCGCGATACCCGGATAGCGCCGGCTCGATGCGCAATCCGCCCACCTTTTCTGAGGGCAGGCGTCCGCCGGAAGCTAGCAGGCGCAACTCTTCGACATTGTAGGCGATGCCCTGGCGCAGCGCACCGGCTGGATCGGCGGCACGCACAAATACAGGATATCCGATGGTCTCGGCAATTGCCGCCGCATCCGACACACTATCGGTAGTTTGCCCGTCCGGTGCAGCCAGGCCGAGGTCGTTGACGACATCAAAAAATGCCGACGGGTTGTCGATCAGACTCAGGGACTTGTCGGTTGCCCCCAACAACTGAATCCCGTTTTCTTTCAGCAGGCCGCTGCGGTCGCATGCGTTGGCCAGCCGCATGGCTGTCGACCCGCCGACGGTGGGCAGCAGCGCGTCGGGTTTTTCCCTCAGGATGATTTCCGTCAGCGACTGCAGGGTCAAGGGGACCATGTAGGTGCGGTCAGCCGTTTCCATGTCTGCCGCTAGAGCGGACGGGTCGCAGTGGACCATCACCGTTTGAAGTCCCGCTGATCTGAAAACCTCGCAAGCCCGACAGGCAGCGTCGTCGAATGCGCCGGTCTGTCCTATTTTGACGGGGCCTGAGCCAAGGATGAGGACTTTTTCCATGTGGGGGTAGGTCGGCATGGTCTCTCCTTAAATGGGTTCGGGTCAAAGATAAAATCAATATATTGACCCAAAACCGGCCAGTTTTCAAGGAACAATATCGCTAAATTCGCCTTTCTATTGGCTTGACATGAACCGGCTTTCAACGTAAAAATCCCCGCTTACCATCAAATTACCGATACGGAGGCAGCGATGGATTACAAGAAGACCCTGAACCTTCCAAACACCGGCTTTCCCATGAAGGCAAACCTCGTCGCCCGCGAACCCAATCAGCTGGAAGCGTGGGAAACCATGGGATTGTACGGCCAAATCCGGAAGGCGTCAAAGGGGCGTCCCACCTTCGTGCTCCACGACGGTCCGCCTTATGCCAACGGCCATATCCATATCGGGACTGCGCTGAACAAGATATTAAAGGACATCATCATCCGCTCCCGGCAGATGGCCGGCTTCGACGCCGCCTACGTTCCGGGTTGGGACTGCCATGGCCTGCCCATCGAACACAATGTGGACAAGGAGCTCGGGACCCAAAAAAAGGAGATGACCCAGGCCCAGGTTCGCCGCCGTTGTCGGGCCTACGCGGAGAAGTTCATTGACATCCAGCGAGATGAGTTCAAGCGCCTCGGTGTGATGGGCGAGTGGGACAATCCCTACCTGACCATGAACTATCGCTACGAAGCGACCATCGCCAGAGAGTGCTGCAAGTTCGCCTTGGACGGCAGCCTGTTTCGCAGCAAGAAGCCGATCCACTGGTGCTGCAGCTGCAAGACCGCTCTTGCCGAGGCCGAAATTGAATACCACGATGAGACCTCGCCCTCGGTGTACGTTAAATTTGCCCTGAAGGACAATCCCGCGGAAATTGCCGCGGCGTTGGCCGGGCGGCAGGTTTCCGTGGTGATCTGGACCACCACTCCCTGGACCTTACCGGCCAACCTGGCCGTTGCCCTTCACCCCGACTTCGACTACGCGGCCGTCGAAACCGATGACGGGCAGGTCCTGATTCTGGCCCGGGACCTGGTGGACGACTGCTTGACGACCTTCGGCATCGCCGACTACCGTGTTCTGACCGATCTCAAGGCCCGGGACCTGGAAAACAAGCGCTGCCGGCATCCCTTCTACGAACGGGATTCGCTGATCATCCTGGGCGACCATGTCACCCTGGAAGCGGGAACCGGTTGTGTGCACACCGCCCCCGGCCATGGTCGCGAGGATTACGAGGTGGGTCTTCAATACGGCCTGGACGCCTATTCCCCGGTCAACGACAACGGTGTGTTCACCGATGAGGTGGATCGGTTCGCCGGGCAGTTCGTTTTCAAGGCCAACGACAATATCAACCAGACCCTCGCAGACAAGGGGGTGCTGCTGGCCAAGGCCAATATCAAACACAGTTACCCCCACTGCTGGCGATGCAAACAGCCGGTGATCTTCCGGGCCACACCCCAGTGGTTCATCTCCATGGAGAAGACGGGCCTGCGCCGCAAATCCCTTGAGGCGATCGACCAGGTCGAGTGGATTCCCCACTGGGGCCGGGAACGCATTTTCGGCATGATCGAAAACCGGCCGGACTGGTGCATATCCCGCCAGCGGGCCTGGGGCGTCCCCATCACGGTCTTCGTCTGTGAACACTGTGACGCCATCCACATGGACGAGGCGACCATGAACCATGTGTTCGACCAGTTCGCCGCCCACGGGGCCGACGTGTGGTTCGAAAAGGAGGCGGCCGACCTGCTGCCGGAGGGCGCGGTATGCAAAAGCTGCGGCCAAGCATCCTTTGTCAAAGAGACCGATATCCTGGATGTATGGTTCGATTCGGGCGTCAGTCATGCCGCCGTATTGGAAGACCGTGACTACCTGCAGTGGCCGGCGGACCTTTATCTGGAGGGCAGCGATCAGCACCGGGGCTGGTTCCACAGCGCGCTGCTCACCGCCGTGGGCACCCGGGGAAAGGCGCCCTACCGCAGCGTGTTAACCCACGGCTTTGTGGTGGATGCCGCGGGCAAGAAGCAGTCCAAATCCCTGGGTAACGTGGTGGCGCCCAAGACGGTCATCGACAAATACGGGGCGGAGATTCTGCGCATGTGGGTGTCGGCGTCCGACTACAGGGACGATGTGAGGATTTCCGACAACATTCTCAAACAGCTCAGCGATGCTTACCGTCGAATCCGCAACACCAGCCGCTTCCTGTTGGGGAACCTGAATGATTTTTCGCCGGAGACCGACAGCGTGCCGGTCGATCAGATGCCGGAAATCGACCGCTTTGCCCTGCACACGCTCCAGGGGCTGGTGGCCCGGGCGCTCAGGGCCTATGACGCCTATGAGTTTCACGTGATCTACCACCGCCTTTACAACTACTGCACCATTGATCTCTCCTCATTTTACCTGGACATACTAAAGGACAGGCTTTATACCAGCCCATCGGCATCCACGGCGCGGCGCAGCGCCCAGACGGCCATGTATGCCATTTTAGACGCCATGGCCCGGATCATGGCGCCCATCATGCCTTTTACGGCCGAGGAGATTTGGCGTCATATGCCGGCGATGAATCATAAGGCGGAAAGCATTCACCTGGTCGCGTTTCCCCAACCGGACCCCAAACTGAAGGACGACGTCCTGGCCAAAAAATGGGAAACCCTGATCAGCGTGAGAGCCGAGGTGACCAAGGCGCTGGAGCAGGCCCGTGCGGAAAAGGTGATCGGCCACTCCCTGGATTCGTCGGTCACTGTCGGGCTCAGGGAGGACCTTTATGCCATCATGAGCGATTTTAAGGATGATCTTCGATCCATTCTCATCGTTTCCCGGGCGGCCATGGTCGCCGGAGAACTTTCCGGTGCCTACGTCGGCCAGGAGACCGAGGGCATATGGGTCAAAGTGGAGCCGGCCGGCGGCGAAAAGTGCGAGCGTTGTTGGGTCTATGACGACAGCGTCGGAAAAATTGCCGAGCATCCCACGATCTGCAGTCGTTGCGACAGTTCACTGGCGCAGATCGATGCGATGGGTACGGCATCGTGATCGACCGAATATGAAGACGACACCGCCGGATAAGCCCGAATCGGACAATCGTTCGGTAAAGACTGGAAAAAAAGCCGTCCGCGAGGCCCTGATGCCCTCGATGGGGTTCAAGCCGTTCGCGATGATTACCGGATTGGTCGTGCTGTTGGACCAGGCGACCAAGCTCCTGGTCCTGGCAAAGATGCCGCTGTATGATTCCATCCCGGTGATCGAGGGGCTTTTTAACCTGACGCATATTCGCAATCCCGGAGGCGCCTTCGGTTTCATGGCGGCCGGCAGCCAGGGGATCCGTCATCTCCTGTTCGTCGGTGTTTCGATCGTCGCCATGGGCCTGATCGTCTATTTTTACCGCAGCACACCCAAAACGTTTCCTTATTTGGCGGCGGCCCTGGCCATGATTTTCGGGGGAGCCGTGGGCAACCTGATCGACCGGCTGCGCTTCGGCGAGGTGGTGGATTTTCTGGATGTCTACGTGGGGGCCTACCACTGGCCGGCCTTCAATGTGGCCGACAGCGCCATCACCGTGGGGGTCACGATTTTCATTGCCCACCTGGTGCTGGGGAAAATGCCACGTTAGCGCAACTATGCCAACCATCGCACACAATGCCCTTACCGATTATCTGAGCCGCTTCACCGCCGCCGACTGGCCGGCCGTCACGTTGATATGCGGAGAAGAAATGCTTTGCAAAAAGGCGTGCGAGGGGATCCTGGGCGTGCTGGTGCCCCCGGTGGAAAGAGCTATAGGGGTCGAGTATTTCGACGGCGGTGAAGAACCCATTGGCGGGGTGCTGTCCAGCGTAAACACTTATGCCCTGCTTTGCGGTTCCAAGGTCGTGGTGCTCAAGGACGCGCGGCTGTTTTACTCGGCCAAGGCCCAGCAGGGGCTTCGCGAGAAGATGGTGCAGGCGGCCCAGAGCGGCGACATGAAAAAGGCCTCACGGCCGTTTTTAAACCTGATGGCGCTTGCCGGGCTGGCCTTTGAAGATCTGGCCTCACCTGCATTGAGAATAAAGATAGCCGACGATGTTGATGGCGAGCCGCCGTCGTGGTTTTCTTCATTGTTGGACTATTGCCGCGAGAACGGCCTTCGAATCCCGGAAAAACACGATGATGCGGATCTGCTCAAAACAGCCATGGAAAAGGGCTTTCCGAATGGACACCGCATGGTGATGACCACTGATTTCGTCGATCGTCGCAAAGCCCTGTTCAAAGCCATCCAAGAAACGGGACTGGTGGTGGATTGCACGGTTCCCAGGGGGGAGACGCGGGCGGACCGCTTGGCCCAGGATGCGACCATGCAGGCGGCCATGGAGGATGCCCTGGCACAGGCGTCAAAACGAATGGCTGTGGACGCCCGCAAGCGGCTGATGCAGTGGACCGGATTCAATCTTCGCACCCTTTCCGGCAGCCTGGAGAAACTGATCAGCTTTGTCGGTGATCGAAAAACGATCACCGACGCGGATGTGACGACCGTGTTGCGGCGCACCCGCAAGGACCCCATCTTCGAGTTTACCAATGCGGTTGCGGATCGGGACCTGCCTGCCAGCCTTTTTTTCATGAAAAGCCTGCTGGACGACGGGATCCATCCCCTGCAGCTGCTGGCGGCTGCGGCCAATCAGATTCGCCGGCTGTTGCTGGCCAAAGACTTCATCGTGCGGGACCGGGGCCGGTCCTGGTCTGACCGCATGACCTTTCCCCAGTTTAAATCCGGCCCGTTTAAAGCGGTTCAGGCCGACGATGCGGCGTCTGCATCGCGCGCGGAAGCGTGGGATTCGCTCCTGAACCCCTCCGCAGAGGGTAAAAAACGGAAAGAGTCGGCCACCAGTGATCTGGTTCTGGCCAAGAATCCGAAAAGCCCCTTTCCCGTTTTCCAGACACTCAAGAAGGCCGACAACTTTTCACTAGAGGCCCTGGCGTCGGCCATGGTTGACCTGAGCCAGACCGATGTCCGCATGAAGTCCACCGGTCAGGACCCCCGGATGCTGTTGGAGGCTTTTTTGATCAATCTGTGCCATAAATCACAATAGCCAAAAACCAAATAACAAATAAACCGCATTTAAACTGAGGGCCAATTATGGGCTTTTTGAAAAATCAGCAGGTAAACGTGGCCATTCGTCTGCTGGCCTGGCAGTATGCAAGAAACCGCCAGCCGTTGCCGGCAAGGGTATTGCTTGAAAGGCATGCCCGGCAACTCGTGGACGATGCTCACCGCATCGCTCGGGAGCGGGGAGGAAATGTGCTTGCGATTTTAAAGCAGATGGTGGCGCAGGCACGCCGGAAGTGACCGGAG
>JAGTUY010000072.1 GCA_018224455.1 Desulfosarcina sp. | reverse complement strand
GTCAGCCTCCTCGACGGCGCGGCGGCGCATGCCCAAAACATCGCCCATCAACTTGCCCTCGAAGCCGCCGATAAGATCCTGATCAACGATCTGGTCGCCCTTCAAAAAATGCTGGATGATCAAATCGTCGGCGACCCGACCGTGGCCTATCTTTTTGTGCTCAGCGGGGACCATTTGCTGGCGCATACGTTCAATGATGGCATTCCGGCCCACCTGATTCACGCCAATACCATCGAAAGCACGGAAAGCGCCAGCCTTGAAAAGATCATTTCCGAGAGCGGCAGCCGATTTATCGACGTGGCTTATCCGATCTTCGGAGGAAAGGCCGGAACCCTGCGAATCGGACTTTCCGAAGCCCCCTATCGGAGTCAGGTCCAGCAACTGTGGATGCAAATGAGTATCATCACGTTGGGCATCCTGGTGCTTGCCCTGCTGGTAAGTCACTGGATGATCAGTCGTCTGACCCGTCCGCTGCAGCAGTTGGCCAACTATGCCGAACAAATCGATGCGGGCAATCTGGACACGCAGTTCACCATAAAGGGAAGGCAGGAGATCGCCAAACTGACATCCGCCTTCAACTCCATGCTCATCCGGTTGCAGGATTACACCCGGCGCCTCCGGGAATCGAATCACCAGTTGGAAGTGAAAAACCAGGCATTGGACCGGGCTCATAAACAGCTCGAAACCTCCTTTTCGATCTCACAGGAGATCGCCGCCTTTCCCAAGCTGGATCAAATTTGCCAATTCCTGATCCAAACCCTCGAAAAGGCAGTGGTATGCCGCAATCTGAATCTCATGGTCTTCAACAATGCCATGCGATCCATCACGCTCACCAGCCGGCAGCAGTCGCTGCAACTGGGGCAGGATCTTTACGACGGAATCGTTGACCGGTTCAGTGGTCAGGAACAGTTGACGTTTCTGCGGCAGCCGGCCATCGGCCAGTTGAACCTACCGGATTCGTTAAGTTTCGGAGAGCAGCTGGCACTGTTTCCCATTCGGCACCACGATCTGCTGATCGGAGCCGTGGTGGTTGCCTGTACCGGAGATTGCGACTGTATCCGGCACGAGTTGGATGTCGTCAGCATGATTCTCCATCAGACAGCCGGCGCCATCCATCGAGCGAATTTTTACGAGGAAGAACTGAGGGAGTTGAAACAGCGTATCGATATCGAAACGGGCTTCAGCGGGCTGGTCGGTCGAGACCCCAAAATGCAGGTGGTCTTCAAGCTGATCGAGGACGTCGCCCCGACGGATACGACGGTGCTGATTCTGGGAGAAAGCGGCACCGGCAAAGAATTGGTTGCCCGGGCCATCCATGAAAGAAGCCATCGGGCCGGCAAGCCGTTCGTCGTCATCAACTGCACGGCCTACCCCAGCACTCTGTTGGAAAGCGAACTCTTCGGCCACGAAAAAGGGGCCTTCACCGGAGCGCTCCGCCGAAAAACCGGTCGATTTGAGCAGGCAGACGGCGGCACGGTATTTCTGGATGAAATCGGCGAGATCGATGCCGTGGCCCAGACCAAACTGCTGCGCGTGCTGCAGCAGCAGACCATCGATCGATTGGGCGGCAGCCGGTCCATACGTGTGGACGTACGCATCATTGCCGCGACCAACAAGATCCTGTCGGCAGAGGTTAAAGAGGGGCGTTTCAGGGAGGACCTTTTTTACCGCCTGAACGTTATCCCCCTCCAACTGCCACCGCTCAGGGAGCGCCCCAAAGACATTCATATCCTGGCCCAGCATTTCTTGGAGCGGTTCTCCAAAGAGCAGGACAAGCCGGTTGTCGGCTTCAGAAGCGAGGCCATGCGCAAACTGATCGACAATACCTGGCCGGGCAACGTCCGTGAACTGGAGAACAGCATCGAGCATGCCGTCGTGCTGGCCAAGGATTCCCTGATTGAGCTGAAGGATCTGCCCGCCGCTATCGTGGAAACCACCGATTCCGGGTCTACCGATGTCTCGCCGCCCACCTTGGTCAAATCCGAAGAACGACTGATCCGGGAAGTGCTCGATGCCTGCGACTGGAACAAAGCCGGGGCCGCCCGGCAGTTGGGCATCAGCCGCAGCACCTTGTATGAAAAGCTGAAACGGCTCCAGATCGTGAAACCCACATTTCATTGATCCTTATCTGTTTGCCTGCCTGCAATTGAAGGTTTGGTCGGTCGCCTCGCTCTCCATCGAACTGGAAAGCCGCACCATCGGGCGCTCAGCCAAAAGCCTGTTGTTCGCTTCCATGGCGGCGTTTCTCGTGGCCGCCCTCGGACTGCTGCTGGTCACCCACAATCAGCACGAAGCCTTGGCCATGGCCGATGTCATCGGGGTGATGCGCCAAGGGGCCCTGGAGCAGTGGGACACCGCCGATCACCTGTATCACCGCCCCAAAAGCCAATACGTGGCCGATTTTGTCGGCGCGGTGGTGTTGCTTCAGGGGCAGCTGACTTCGGCGAACGCAGTCCACACCCATTTGGGCACGCTGAAAGGCCGATTTTCCAATGCCTGCGCGGAACGGCTGCGCGGCCAACGGGTTGATCCGTCCGGATGACATCATCCACGATGACAGCAGTCCCTTCAAGGCCCGGGTGATCAGAAAACGGCTTCGCGGCGCAAACACTTCCAAATCATCTCCACAATTAGGCGCTGAAGCCAGGGTTCGTTGACGTGTCCGGGCGGGTGTCGATATATATAAACAGTGTCCGAAATCAGGACATAACAACATATTGTTTTTACATATGAAATGCGTATCCGCATTTTTATGCGTTCGATTCCCGTACGATTGCTTCTTGTTGTTACCTGATTTTTAGCCATGCGCTTTGATTCCAACCATCCGTCTGCTTGTTGCGGGGATATTCTTGCCTTACAGTTTAAAGGTAACCATTGCAGAGTTTTATAACCGATCCGACGTTAACCGAACCCGCCGCGACATGATATTTTGATTCATTTGCTACATTGTGGCATCGGATTTGCTCGGTGCATTGTGACCTATAATCGAAAAAACAGACCCAAAGACCCGATGCAAACGCCTCTCCAACCGAAAAACCTGGTGGCCGTCATGGGAGCCGATGCGCAGGAAGCCGCATCGATCTGCCGCATCATCCGAGAGGGTGATTACCGAACGGCCACCTGCAGCAACTTGAACGACTTGACATCGATTTTGTCCGACCCGTGCATGGCGGCCTTTTTGGATCTTGACAGCGTGCCGTTGGACAATCGGACCATACGCGCACTTGCCCTTGCGCACCCCGCCACCTGTTTTTTATGCATCTCCGGGGAACGGTTTCACCCGGATCTGCAGGAGGCCATCCGCCATCATCTGTTTGCCTGCCTGCACAAACCCGTCGATCCGGACGAACTGCACTATTTCCTGCGATGCATCCGAGATGACGCAACCGAATCACGGGGACCGCCAGAAGAACGGGCCTGAATGCCGTTGGCCTGTCCGTTTATAGATTCACATGGTCAGCAATCGACTGAAACATAAAAAGGAGTGAACATGGACAGAGAAAAAAGGGAGCGCAAATCACTGATGAAGGATTTTCTCGGCAACATCAGCTTGTCGCGGCGATCGTTCATCAAGGCGTCGGCGGCCACCGGTGCTGCCGTTGCAGCGGGTTCCGGGCTTTCATTCGAGTTGAAAGCCCTGGCCGCATCGACCGGCGCCCAGGGCCAGGGGATGGGCCAGTGGCTGCCGGCCACCTGCCAGGGCTGCACCTCCTGGTGTTCCAAGCAGGTCTACGTGGTCGACGGCCGCGCCGTCAAGGTGCGAGGCAACCCCCACTCGAAGGTCAACCTGGGGGCCGGCTGTCCACGCTCACACATGGCTATTCAGCAGGTGTACGATCCCGACCGCATCAAAGTCCCGATGAAGCGGACCAACCCGAAAAAAGGCCGCAACGAAGACCCCAAGTTTGTGCCGATTTCATGGGACGAAGCCCTTGATACCATCGCCGACAAGATCATGGAGCTGCGCGACAACAACGAAACCCACAAATACATGCTCATGCGGGGACGCTATTCCTATTTGCGCGACATTCTTTACGACCGCATGACCAAGATCATCGGATCGCCCAACAACATCTCCCACAGCTCGATCTGCGCCGAGGCCGAAAAATTCGGACCCTACTATACGGAAGCCTACTGGGGCTATCGGCAGTATGACGTTTTGAAAGCACACTTCATCATTCTTTGGGGCGCGGACCCGCTGGCGGCCAATCGACAGGTCTCCTACTACTCCAAGGTGTGGGGCGACGTGGCCGACCGGGCGACCATCGCCATCGTCGAACCCAGGCTGTCGGCCTCCGCCGGCAAAGCCGATGAATGGC
This sequence comes from Desulfosarcina sp., assembly GCA_018224455.1. Taxonomy (GTDB): domain Bacteria; phylum Desulfobacterota; class Desulfobacteria; order Desulfobacterales; family Desulfosarcinaceae; genus Desulfosarcina. The sequence goes on along the minus strand of JAGTUY010000072.1, from coordinate 2,838 downwards.
TGCCCATCATCCCGGGACAGGATGCGGCGCTGGCCGGTGCCATCGCCCATATCCTGCTGTCACAAGGCCTGTGGTACAAACCCTTCGTGGGCGACTTCACCGACGGCATTAACCGCTTCGTTCCCGGGCAAATGGTGGACGAGGCGAGCTTCGAAGAAAAATACACCCACGGCGTCGTCAAATGGTGGAACCTGGAGCTCAAGGACAAAACCGCCGACTGGGCGGCCGGTGTCACCGGCCTGCCCGCCGACCAGATCCGGCGGGTGGCCGAGGGCTACGGCAACGCCGCACCCCATGCCATCTCATGGGTGGGCGGCGGCCCCTGCATGCAGGTGCGCGGCGGCTATGCCAGTATGGCCTGCCACGCCCTGAACGGATTGGTGGGGGCCGTCGACAACGTTGGCGGCACCCTGGTCAGCAACAAGGAATACACCGGTAAATTTCCCCAGCCGGACGATTTCATGGACGCCATCGCCCAGAAAGGCAAAAAACACGAAAAGATCGACCAGCGCGGGCGCCTGCACCTTCCGGCCATCAACTCCGGCAAGCCCGGCGGCGGCGTGGTGACCAACAACGCCGCGGACGGCATCCTGAACGAAGACCCCTACGAGATCAAGATGGCCATCGGCTACATGAACAACTTCGTCTTCTCGGCCCCGCAGCCCGAGCGCTGGGAACGGGCCTTGTCGAAAATACCGTTCCTGGTGCACATCACCACCAATGCCTCGGAGTTCTCCTGGTTTTCCGACATCGTCCTGCCGGACACCCACCACATGTTCGAAAAATGGGGCTACGCGAAATCCATCGGCAACGGCTATCGCCATGTCACCCTCATGCAGCCCATCGTCAAAAACATCGGAGACTACAAAATCGACGAAACCGAAATTCCCTGGCTGATCGCCGAGAAGCTGGCCGCGCGCGGCTTTGACAACCTTTTGCGTCACTTCAAGACTTACAAGGACCCGGAAACCGGGCAGGAACCGACGAACGAAAAGGAATTCGCGCTGTATGCCCTGAAACTGGTGACCGAGAAACTGTGGAACCCGGCAAAGTACCAGGGCGGGGATAAATTCAGCGGCTGGAAGGAATTCACCCAGGTCGGCGTGTGGAACTCCGACCCCTATCCCTTCCGCAAGCGCTGGGGCAAGATGAAGACCGCGACGGGCATGTTCGAATTTTACAGCGAGACCCTCAAGGCGGCCCTGGAGGCCCACGCCGCCAACCACAACACCACGGTCGACGAGGTCATGAAGGCCACCAACTACCTGGCCCGGGGCGAGACGGCATTCATTCCACATTATGAAGAACCGTTTATCCTGGGGGATGAAAAGGAATTTCCCTTTATCCATGTGGACCACAAATCCCGCCTCAACCGCGAGGGCCGCTCGGCCAACTGCACCTGGTACTACGACTTCAAGGATCTCGATCCGGGCGAGGATCTCTGGGACGACGTGGCCAAAATCAACCCCGTGGACGCCCGCAAGTTGGGCATTCAGTCCGGCGACCAAATCCGGATTTCCTCCCCCACGGGCAGTCTGAAATGCACGGCCAAACTATGGGAGGGAGTCCGCCCCGGTACCGTGGCCAAATGCTACGGCCAGGGACACTGGGCCTACGGACGGCTGGCCGCGAAAGAGTTCGGCAAGGAGCCCCGCGGCGGCAACAACAACGACATCATCCCGGCCCAATATGAAGCCTTGAGCGGCAGCTCCGCATACTACGGCGTGACGCGGATCAAACTCGAGAAAATCTAAGGAGAATGAAAATGCCCAGATATGCCATGGTCATCGACCGTCAGCGCTGCGTCGGCTGCGGGTCCTGCAGCATCGCCTGCCGCGTCGAGAACAATTTATCCGAGGGGGTTTACTGGTCCCACAAGATCACCGAAACCTCCGGCGTTTTTCCGAATGTCCGATTTCACTACCTGCCGACCCTCTGCAACCACTGCACCAATGCCCCCTGCGTGCGTGGCTGCCCCACCCAGGCCATGCACAAAATCGAGAACGGCATCACCATGCACGACCCTAAAAAGTGCATCGGCTGCCGCTACTGCATGATCAACTGCCCCTACGGCGTGATCTACTTCAACTGGAAAACGTCCCACCAGTTCTGGAAAGACGAGCGTGTCTTAATAGAAGGTGCGACCTCGTCGCCGGCCCAAGAAGTTCGATCGGCGGGAGGCAAGGGCACGCCATACTACAATCCCCAGAAAGATTCGACGACGCCCGACATCCGCCCGAGGGGGGTCGTTGAAAAATGCACCTTCTGCGAGCACCGGGTCAGAAAAGGGCTGCTGCCCAATTGCGTCGAAGCCTGCCCCGCCGATGCACGCATATTCGGAGACCTCGAAGACCCCGACAGCAGCGTGAACCAACTGCTGGGGAAATTCAGGCCCTATCGGCTCAAAGAGGCCCTGGGCACCGATCCGGCGGTGTTCTACATCCGGGATTTCAGTGCGGCCAATTATCCGAAAACGAAAGGAGCGGTATGATGAAGGCAAAGCTTTGGTACGGCCTCCTCGGCCTCGGCATTCTCGCAGGCCTCTTCACCGCCTATCGCGTATACACGGTGGGCTTTACCCTTTACGCCAAAACCGACGTCCTGGTCTGGACCCTGCCGCTGTCAACCTACATTTTTTTCAGCTTGACCAGTGCCGGACTCGCCTTTGTATCGTCGATACCGGTCGTCTTCGGCATTCACCGTTACGACCCCATCGAAAAACGCACGGTCTATCTCGAGATCGCGGTCCTCATGGGCTCCTTCGTGTGCCTCATTCTGCACATCGGCGCGCCCTTGCAGGTCATCTACATCTTTCTTTCCCCCAACCCGGCATCGCCG